>NZ_JBIMJP010000030.1:0-8682 GCF_043674155.1 Streptococcus sp. A23
TCTGGCAAAAAGACCGACTATCAGACCAATAAACAGAAAAAGACAAACGCCTCTTAAGTGTTTGTCTTCAGTCTGAATCACGGTTAAAAAACCGTGACCTTCTCTGAGATAATCGCAAAATTCTAGGTTTGCGTGTTTAGCGCACCCTTCGATTGCGCTAAACACGCTGGCATACTGCCCGAAAACACAAAACTCAATCGTTTTGATTTTCTCCTGGTCTCGCCACTTCGTGCCGGCGTCTGCGAACCGCGCAGACAAATGCTCGCCGAAACTCGCAAGTTAAAAAGTGATTCTTCGAACCATTTTTGACAGCCCCCTTCTATACTTATCTACTTATCGTCTTTTTTGTTTCGCAGAATAGATAATTTCAAATATCATTCCTTGGTTCTGTTGCAATTGTATGTGGAGTCGGAACTTACTACTATATCATGAGAAATGAAGATTAAAGTTGAAACAAAAAAACAGATTGTTTTAAAATGTAAATCTGTTTTTTTGTTTGGTCTGATTTTATCACACCAATTATGTGATCAGAAAATGACCATTTTATGAACATTCAAACATTCACTTGAATATAGATGAATGTTCTGATATAATATATTCAAAAAAATATTTGAATGTAAAGGAATGATCGTATGAATAATGAAATTTGTGAAA
Organism: Streptococcus sp. A23; assembly: GCF_043674155.1. Lineage (NCBI taxonomy): Bacteria > Bacillati > Bacillota > Bacilli > Lactobacillales > Streptococcaceae > Streptococcus > Streptococcus sp. A23. The sequence continues at coordinate 655 of NZ_JBIMJP010000030.1, forward strand.
TAACTTGTATTCATGAAGACAAAGTTAATCGTGCTAAATCTAAACTAGCAAACTTTGATACTCCGTCAGTAAGTGGTTTCTTTAAAATATTGTCAGATGAAAATCGACTTAAAATTGTACATGCTTTAGTTCATGAAGATGAGCTATGTGTTTGTGATATTGCTAATATCATTGATGCTTCGGTCGCAACAACTTCACACCATCTGAACTCCTTAAAAAAATTGGGAGTAGTTGATAGTCACAAGGATGGTAAGTTAGTCTATTATTTTATTAAAAATATCAAAATCTTAAATCTTATGGAGCTTGGCGTAAATTTTAAAGAAGAGGTGCTAGCATGAGTGAGAAAATGACCGAAAAAACCTATCGAATAGAAGGATTAAGCTGTACAAATTGTGCAGGTAAATTTGAAAAAAATGTAAAGCAGTTGCCAGGAGTTACGAGTGCAACAGTAAACTTTGGTGCAAGTAAGATTTCAGTAGAAGGCCAAACAACAATTGAAGAACTCGAAGAAGCGGGAGCCTTCGAAAATCTTATCATTCGTGATGATCAAGAAAATGATGAACAAGTTAGATCAAAAGAGTCTTTTATAAAACGGAATATCGCTTTAATCATCTCTCTTGGTTTTATACTTGTTGCTGTGATTTCCCAACTATCATTGGGCGAAGATCATTTATTAACGAAAGCTCTTTATATATTGGCAATAATAATTGGTGGATTTGATTTATTTAAAGAAGGGTTCTCTGATTTGATCAAATTGGACTTCTCCATGGAATCTTTAATGACTATTGCAATTATTGGGGCCGCATTTATTGGAGAATGGGCCGAAGGTTCTATTGTAGTAATACTATTTGCTATTAGCGAAGCTTTGGAACGATTTTCAATGGATAAAGCAAGACAGTCGATTCGTTCTCTTATGGATATAGCTCCCAAAGAAGCTCTTATCAGGAGAAACAATGTAGAGCAATTAGTCAGTGTCGATAAAATCGATATCGACGATATTATGATCATTAAACCCGGACAAAAAATAGCCATGGATGGGCTTGTTATCAACGGTCATTCTTCAGTAAATCAAGCAGCAATAACAGGAGAATCGGTTCCTGTTGAAAAACAGTTAGATGATGAAGTGTTTGCAGGAACACTAAATGAAGAAGGTGTTCTTGAAGTCAAAGTAACAAAAAAAGTAACGGATACAACGATTGCCAAAATCATTCACTTAGTTGAAGAAGCGCAAGGAGAACGAGCTCCTGCACAAGCCTTTGTAGATAAATTTGCAAAATACTATACGCCATTCATAATTATTATGGCCCTTTTGATAGTGGTTGTTCCTCCGCTATTCTTTGGTGGTGACTGGAATAAATGGCTTTACCAAGGGTTATCCATTTTAGTTGTCGGATGTCCTTGTTCATTAGTGATCTCAACACCTGTTTCAATTGTTTCGGCTATTGGTAATGCAGCAAAAAATGGTGTTTTAGTAAAAGGCGGAGTCTATCTGGAAGAAATTGGTCATTTGAGAGCAATTGCTTTCGATAAGACTGGAACCTTAACAAAAGGAAAGCCTGTCGTAACGGATTTCATTGCAACCAGTTCTGAAACTGATATAAATTATCTATCGATTATTTCATCGTTGGAATCTCTTTCTCAACACCCATTAGCTTCTGCTATTTTAAACGAAGCGGATAAAACTAATGTGGATTACAAGTCAATACAAATCGAGGATTTCCAATCTATCACAGGTAAAGGACTTACAGGTATACATCAAAACATACGTTACTATATTGGAAGCCCTAAACTGTTTTCTGCATCAGTAATCGAAGAAACAGCGGTCAAAGTACAATACAGACAATTTCAAGAACAAGGGAAAACCGCCATGTATTTCGGTACTGACGAACAAATTTTAGGGGTAATTGCTGTCGCGGATGAAGTAAGAGATTCAAGTGCTGCCGTTATTTCTGAACTCCACAAGTTGTCAATTGAACACACTATTATGCTTACTGGTGATAATACTAAAACCGCTGAATCTATTGGTAAGCAATTAGGTGTGACTGAAATAAAAGGAGATCTAATGCCTCAAGAAAAATTAGATTCGATTAAAGCGTTGCGGACAACTTATAATAAAGTAGCAATGGTGGGCGACGGCATTAATGATGCACCAGCATTAGCTGCATCGACGGTTGGTATTGCAATGGGCGGTGCAGGAACAGATACGGCTCTCGAAACTGCTGATGTTGCTCTAATGGGCGACGATTTACAAAAATTACCATTCATTGTTAGACTTAGCCGTCAAACTCTAAAAGTAATTAAGCAAAATATCACCTTCTCATTAGGTATAAAACTATTAGCTCTACTACTAGTCATACCAGGTTGGCTAACACTATGGATTGCTATTGTAGCAGATATGGGAGCAACGCTTTTAGTAACATTAAACGGATTACGATTGATGAAAGTTAAATAACACAACAAATAAAAGAAGGCATGTTTATAAGCGTGCCTTCTTTTTATGATACATTTTTAGTTTTTTTGAACGCTAGTTATGAAGCAAACTATGCGTCATTTAAATATTAAAATGACAGTCTAACCTTATTAAGTAGGTGTTCCCATTAATACTTTGATTTCCTTAGATAATAAAAAGCTCCAGAGAAATAAAATAAGATCTTCAAATTATAAATTTCATCTCTTTAAAAAATATTATTTTGAATTTTTAAAGAGAGCTTTTATGAGCACCACCATTATAAAAGCTAAAAACAAAGCTACTACACCAACGACAATAAAAGAAGTATAATCAGCATAGCTACCATCACTAAACATTTGAAGAGTAAAAACGATAAATGCTGCAATAAAGCTAATTAAAAATTGAAGCCATATCTGGTGGATATATTTTTGGAGGAGAAAAATATATCCATACATGCCTATTAAAAGTAAAGTAAAATCTATATTTTGAAGTATAGGATCTCCTTGGATGATATTTATAATTAGAGTGGTAAATGTGACTACTAAAACAATAAATATCATCCTAAAAACAGGTTTACGTGATTCAAAAAAGAAATCATACAATTAGTTGGTCGATTTCTTTTTTTATTCGGTAAATTGTTTGCCTAGTCACATTGTAGTCTGTTGCAATCTTTGAGATAGCGACCCTATTCTCAAGATCCTGAACGGTTCTGTTGCAAAGTTTTAAAGCTAAAAATCAGTGGTTGGGAAAAGGTAATTTGCCTAAAAGTGGTAATATCATCTTTTTTGACTGGGGTGGTGATTCTGTTAGCGACCATGTAGGAATTGTTGGGAAAGTAGAAAATAACATTGTTTACACAATTGAAGGTAATTCAGGAGACAAAATTGCTAAACTAAGTTATGAAAAAAACAGTCCTTATATCATGGGATATGGGACACCATAATCAAATTCTTTGATACATTAAAGTACAATCTTCATGAAATAAAATAAAAAAGCTCTTATCTCCACAAATATGTTAGAGGTAAGAGCTAATTCTAATAACTGTCTTTTAATTATTAACTTCTTAATCCCTTTCCTTTATCTACTAAATAATAACAAATTGCATAAAGAACGATGATAAAAAGGATTAATATTGTAATTGAAACCATAATTGGTACATCTGTCGTTCCAAGAAATCCATAACGAAATCCTGAAATCATATAAACAATTGGATTAATTTTCGATACTGCCTGCCAGAATGGCGGCAACATTGAAATGGCGTAAAATACACCACCTAAATAAGTTAATGGCTGTAAAACAAATGTTGGTACAATTGAAACATCATCATAAGATTGTGCAAAAACACCATTAATTAAGCCTGCTAATGAAAATAAAATTGCAGTCATCAATAATGTAATCACCACAATAAACCATGAATAAACATGAAGTGGAACAAAAAAAAGAGAAATGACTGTAACCAATGTCCCAACTAAGATACTCCTACCCAGTCCACCAATAACAAATCCCCAAATAATAACATGTGTGGGTACAGGTGCAACTAATAGCTCTTCAATATTCTTTTGGAATTTTTGAGAAAAGAAAGATGAAGAAACATTTGCGTAAGAACTTGTGATTGCAGACATCATAATTAAACCTGGTACAATAAATTCCATATAGGAGAAGCCGCCCATATCACCAATACGACCACCAATCATTTTTCCAAAAATAACAAAATATAATGAGGTCGTAATAACAGGAGGCACTAAAGTTTGTACCCATATCCGTAGGTAACGGTTGGTTTCCTTAACTGCTAAGCTTTTAAGTGCTGTAAAGTAGATACTAAACATTTTTCTCCTCCTTTTGATGTTTGTCTTCGGTAATTTTTAAGAACAACTCTTCCAATCTATTTGATTTATTGCGCATAGAAAGAACCTTGATATTTTGCTGATTGAGCTGCTCAAAAATATTATTAACTCCCTGATTTCGTTCAACTTCTATAGCAAGTGTTAGATCATCTTCAAAAAAGTGCTTATAACCTTTTATCACAGGCTTTTTGTCGTAGCTATCTAAATCAAAAATGAAAGTCTCATATTGTAGTTTTGATAGAAGTGCTTTCATACTTGTATTCTCAATTAGCTCACCTGATTGAATAATTCCAATGTTACGACAAAGCATCTCTGCTTCTTCTAAATAATGAGTTGTAAGAATGATTGTTGTGCCACTTTCATTTAACTCTTTTAAAAATACCCACATTTCTCTTCTAAGCTCAATGTCCACTCCAGCAGTTGGTTCATCAAGAATTAGCAGACGTGGCTCGTGCATTAATGCTCGAGCTATCATAAGTCTTCGTTTCATCCCTCCAGATAACATACGGGCACGAACGTTTCTTTTATCCCATAAATTGGACTGCTTCAAATACTTTTCACTACGTTTCAGTGCCTCTTTTCTTGAGACACCATAATATCCTGCTTGATTTACTACAATTTGTTGTACCGTTTCAAACGGATTAAAATTAAATTCCTGCGGCACAAGACCAATCTGTTGCTTTGCTCGCTCTAAATCATTATCAATATCATAATCAAAAACCTTCACTTGACCAGCAGTCTTATTAACAAGTGAGGTAATAATTCCAATTGTTGTTGATTTTCCAGCACCGTTTGGACCTAGCAGTGCGTAAAAATCTCCTTCTTCTACAGTTAAATCAATACCACGCAGCGCCTCAACACCGGTCGCATATACTTTTTTTAAGCCTTTTAAATCTAGTGCATAGCTCATTTACTCATTACCTCCTTACTTATATTTCTTTTGTCAAAAAACAAATGCAGTCAAGGTGCAACTGCATTTGTGACAAACTATTTTTTGTCTTCTTTAGCTTTAGATTCTCTTTTTTTAGCTAAAACATATAGAACCACAACAATTATAACAAAATTTACAAATATACAAATATACCAACATTTATTTGATAGTTTAATAGTTTGGCAGCGAGGAAAGCTCCCAAGATACCAGCAAGTCTTGCCAACGCTCTTTTTTCTTCTGTCATCTATTTAATCCCTTCATCATTAAATTAGTTAGAGGCGAGCATTTGGGCAATTATCTGGTAATTTTTATTTCCTCCAGATAAATTATAGACTTCTTTAAATCCTTCGTTTAACAGGATATTTTGAGCAGCATTTCCAGTTACGCCCTTATTACAATACGTGATTGTTGTTACATTTTTATCTAGCTCCGCCACTCTATCACGTATTTCTGCTAATGGAATATGGATAGCCCCTTTAACACAAGAAATTTCATATTGTTTTTTGGAACGAGTATCAATAATTTGCAGTTGTTCTCCACTTGCTTGTCGCTCAATCAATTCAGTTGGGGTCATTAAAGGTGTTCCATTGCTTATTGCATTATCTAACGCCATTCCAGTATAAAGAACGGGGTCTTTCGTTGTCGCAAATGGTGGTGCATAAGCAAGGTCTAAATGGAACAAATCTTCTGCTACTGCACCAAATGAAATTGCAGTGGCAATTACGTCAATTCGTTTATCTACACCTTGCTCTCCAATAATCTGAGCTCCAAGAATTCTCCCGCTACTTTTATCTGCTAAAGCTTTGATTGTCAGCTCTTTTCCACCTAAGTAGTCCGCATGATCTGGCTTAATATTATAAAGAATAGCTGTCTCTAATCCTTCTAATTTAGCTTCTTTTTCTGTTAAACCAGTATATGCAACCGCTAAATCAAAAACTCGAACAATACCAGTTCCTAAAATACCACGATGTTCCAGTGTTCCTCCTGTGATGATATCACCAGCAATTCTACCCATCTTATTAGCAGTTGATCCAAGTGGACGATATATTGGTTTATCTGTAATGACAGAATAGCTCTCAGAAACATCTCCTACCGCATAAATATGTGGTACCGTTGTCTGCATTTTCTTATTCACTTTAATCGCACCAGATTTTCCCAATTGAATAGTTGTCGATTGAATAAGTGAAGTATTCGGAGTAACACCAGCTGCAAGAATGACTAAATCCGATTTGATTGTTTGCTCTTGATTGGTTGCTAATTCAGTAATATAGCCATCCTTCTCTATTACTTTTGTGATTGTTGTATTCAGTTGGAGCTTAACATGATTCTTTTCAAGCTCCTTTTGGACACGATAAGCCATATCAGCATCCATTTGTTTCATGACTTGATTGCCACGTTGAATAATAGTTACCTCTATTCCTTTATGAACCAATTGCTCTGCCATTTCTAATCCAATAAAGCCTGCACCAATAATAGTAGCTTGTTGTGGCTTTTCTTTTTCAATAAATGAGTGAATGGCAGCAGCATCTTGAATAGTACGAACATGAAAAAGATTTCTATTAGCTTGCTGTGCTTTAAAAATCTCTGGCACAATCGGTTTGGCTCCTGTTGCTAAAACCAATTCATCATAGGATTCGGTTTTCTTCTCCTTTGTTTGAAGATTCTCAACCTCAAGTGTTTGAGTTTCAGGATGAATAGCTGTCACTCGATGCTCTGTAAAAATATCTACATTATAACGCTTTTTAAACCATGCAGCATTTCTAGGGGTCAACTTATCTAACTCTTCAACTTCATCTCCTATATAATAAGGAATCCCGCAAATTGAATAGGAAATATCCTTGTCTTGGTCGTAGACAACAATCTCTGCTTCCTCTGTATTTCGTCTAGCCTTTGCAGCCACACTTGTCCCAGCTGCTACTGAACCAATAATCACAATTTTCATAAAGATGCCTCATTCCTTTTTTAAGTTTGCTTAAAATATTTTTGCTTAAATTTCAATGCTACATTTACTAAACCAATCAAAACCGGAACTTCCACTAGTGGACCAATTACTGCTGCAAAGGCTTCCCCTGAATTAATACCAAATACGCCAACTGCTACCGCAATTGCTAATTCAAAATTATTGCTCGCTGCGGTAAACGATAATGAAGCTGCAATTGGATAACTGGTTCCCGTACGTTTAGAAATATAGAAAAATTTCTATCTATCAATAAAAAAAAATAAAATGCTTCTAATTCAATATATTGTGTAGTGCTTCTCCAGAGATTTCTTCTGCATGCCATTCTACAACCCCATAATGATTATTAGATAATTCTGCTACTTTATCAATCCATGTATTTTCATTTTGTGCTCGGACTAGTAACATTGGATTTGTTGTACCACTTGTTAACATACTGTTATTCACGACCCACCATGTATGAGCAATGCCTGCTCGATCCAAGTCTTCCTGTAGTCGCATAGATTCATAAACAGGTGTTGTTTCAGGTAAAGTGACCATGACCACTTCGGTTTCTTTTCCATCTTGCAAACGAGGTAAGAGACGTTTCACTGATTCTGGTACTTCACCAGATGTCCGCTCTACTTCTTTATGGTAGCTTTGGGTAGAATCAAGTAATAGTAATGTATGTCCTGTTGGTGCGGTATCAATAACTACCACATCACAATCAGCATCATCCACAATCTCTGCAAAAGCTCTGAATACAGCGATTTCTTGTGTACAAGGCGAACGGTTCTGTTGCAAAGTTTTCTGATAAGTCTATTTTAGTGTAAAATGAATAAAAATGACAGCGAGGATATATCAATGA
>NZ_JBIMJP010000031.1:0-7413 GCF_043674155.1 Streptococcus sp. A23
GAGCCTTTAGCATGTAGGCTAATCATCACTTCCAAATCTGACTGCATGAGGTCACGAATAAATTTATCCCCTAGCTCCATACCGTAATCACGAACATAGACAATCTGTAATAATCGATCGTCCAATTCAATATGATTCTTGTGTTTAAAGGAAAGGTAGGTTGGGGCAATAAAGTGTTTGGTAGTTTGACCTGAGAGGGTCAAATCCTTGTAAGAGAACGGTAAATGATTTTCACCTCGCAACATATCCGCAAGGACATTCACTCGCTCCTCTCCACCAAGTAAACCAAGAGCCACATCAATCTCTGAAAAGCCACTCTTGAAATATTCCCCAATCTGTGACAGAGAACGAAAAGCTACTTTTGGTGTTTGGTCGCTCTTGCCAAATGAAAGAAACTTGACGGCTGAAAAGTTGTTCTCACCCGCCTCTAAGTTGGCATCCATCATGCGATTCAATTCATCACGATAAGCATCAAACCCATCTTCCTGCAAGGGATAGAGAATACTCTTACGGAATTTTTCCAAATTAACTTTTTGATTGAAAATGGTCAGTTGGAAATTGGTCTGATCATCCAGTGAATTGATTAAATCGGAATATTTCTCCACGATAGCTCCCTTATCATCTAAGCCAACTGTTTGATAATTAACATCTCCTAATAGATAGGTTTGTGAGAAATAACTTGGACTGATCTGCATAAGGCCATTCTGAAAAAGCCCTTGATAGGCTAACGTATTTACGGTAGAAGGTCTGATCTCCTGCTTCTGTGTTTTCGTCTTTTGCTTTTGGTCATTAGAAGAGGTCTTTGGTTTCATTGAGTGTTTTAATTTTTTCACGTTGGTCTCCTTTTCTTCCAGTAAATGTGCGGTCTGGCACCGTTAGTTCATAATGAAAACGGTACTTGAGGTAGATTTCAAATGGTAAATCATTAGGGCGATAGACCCCAAATAACATGAGTGGAATAGTAAAGCTAAAAACAAAACCATAAACAAACCAATCCCCAAATTGCCAGTAAAATAGGTTCAAGCCCAATACCAAAATGGTTAGGGCTACGGCTGGAAATACAAAAATAACCTGTCTAGTTGTAAATCCCAGCCATGCCCTGTGTTGAACCTTTGAGATGTCCTTAAAGACACGTGTGTTCATAAATGTTCTCCAATCTAAGTAAGCTATAAAAAGAGGAGGCGAGATAGTGACTCCCTTCCTCCTACATGCCCAAAATACTTCGGGCGGTTCGTTGACTGCCAACTAAGGCAATGATTAACAATATGGCCTGTACCAAGCCACCAAACATAATGGCGAGTGATTCCATCACTCCAGCTCCATTTGATACGGCAATCTTTCCAGCCGATTCAAACAAGGGAACAAGAGATACAATTAGAAAAATCAAAATACCTTGAATGGCATAGACCATGATGTTTTTAAGGTAACCAATCCCAACACTTCTCCAGTCATCACTAAGAAAGGTTGGAATGGTAACAGGAGCAAAAGGAATCATCAGATAGAGTTGGATAAACCGAATGGTAATCAAGATATTGACAACCATGATGCTGGCCATTCGTACCAACCAAATGAGAATCGCAAAAAAGCCAATAATCATTTTTCCTACAATTCCAGATCCCTTAATGCCTGAAATGGTATCATAATTAGCACCACCATTCGTGACAAGACTTGCCACTTGTTCAATAACATAAGAGGCAATGGCAATAATGGCTTCCACAATAACCGTCGTATTGGTAATCACGACCGCGACCATGATGTAGCTGACAATCATAGGTGCCATGGCTTCAAAGGTCATTGCACCACCTGAGTTTGCAATTTTCTTGGCCATTTTTGAAAATTCGAGTACGAGAACAACCGCAAGAATAGCTACTCCCAAGGGTTGCATAATCCCCTTGGTAATGGCTGTCATGTAAGACCACACCGTCGGATTAAAGTCCGCTAGTGACTTAACCAAGTTGGCGGTTGATTCTAAATCCACTTGAAACCCTTCAAAAAGGCTGTCGCTAGATACTTTTTCAGAGGCTAGAAATACAAAAGGTGACGTAAAATTCATTATCATGTCATGTGCTGTCCTCCCCTAAATGGTAATCTGAGTCACAAAAGCACCAGCGGCTCCCACCATGACCCCACCAACAATTTCTAGAATAGCATTTCGGACACCTGGCCCACCATCTTTAATGTTGGTTGAAAGGTTGATAATGCCCATGACAACAAGAAAGGCTCCTACTGCAATTAAGCCTTTTTGTAATAGAGACATGGCTTGGGAGAACATGGAGCTGGCGTCCACTCCGTAAACAAAGCCTGTTAGTTTTTGATTCATATAATTCCTCATTTCTATTAATGTAGTGTCGTTTCTGTGCTTAAATCCCTTATTTTATGGCCTGACAAATCTACCTCTTCCTCAGCGGTTAGGGGATCGATGTGATAGTGCCACCAGCGTTCATCAGATTCCTTATCCGCAAGCCATTTCCAATTCTTATGTTTGAGTGGAAAATATTTCTTGGTTCGAAAAACAGGAACTCCTGCAATGCGTACGAGGCATTCATCTCGTTTCATATTCCCTACTTCATCAGCCGTCATCAAGTCACGGGCAATTTTCTGGTGAGAGGTAGAACTTGAGCCAGTCTGCCCAAAAGAACGACTGGTACTTCTGACATCAATGGTTTGTTTGCCTAATAGACCACTCATAAATTTGAAAGTTTCCTCGTCATTTCCACCCAAATATAGGAGGCTGTCACAATTCCCCAGTATAGTTTTCCAAGCCTCTTTTTCCTTATAAAGTCCTTGGAGTTGAGCAATATTTTGCAAGATTGGAACTAGACTCATGTTCCTAGAGCGAACTGTTGAGGTTTGTTCGACAAAGTCTGGGATTTCTCCGACATTCGCAAACTCATCCAGATAGCTTCTAACATGAATCGGCAGTTGCCCTTTAAAGTCAACATCAGCCTGTCTGGTCAAAGTGGAGAAAACCGTAGAGAAAAATAAAGCAGATAGGAAACGAAAGGTCGTATCATTGTCTGGAATAACAAGATAGACCAAGGTCTTTTGAGTGCCCCACGTTTTCAAATCCATAGTGTCTCTTTGCGTCAAATCAATCACTGATTGGATATTAAAGAGTGCAAACTTAGCGGTCGTCACAGCAATGACCGAATCCAAGGTCTTATCCTTATAGTTTTGGAAATCCGCCCAGTTTCGCATGGTAAAGTTTTCGTGACCATATTTTTTAGCATAATCTTCAAACAGGACTTCAAGAACACTTTTGTCCTGATTGTCTCCCTTTGATAAGAGTTTGATGAGTTTCCCAATCTCAGAAAAGGCTGGATAACGGCCATGCTTACGTCTTGCTTCCTGCTCTTGCTTGGAACTTCCTGGAGGATTGTAAAAATCCACCAAATAAGAGGCAATAGCTCTCACCAATGTCATGGAAGCCTCGTCCCAAAATGGATCACTGCGAGAACCAGACCCACGGGTATTGTTAAAATAGACCGTTAACATGCGGTTCAAATCATTCTCAGTTTCTACATAACGAAAGGGATTAAAACCGTCTGAATTGGTCATATTAACCAAGTCTAAAACCTTGACCTGATAACCGTTTTCTAAAAAGAGTTTACCTGTCTTCTCAGCCAAATGGTCTTTAGGATCTACGACAATATTGGAACAATTAAGTTGGATAAGGTTGGGTTTAACAAATCGAAAGGTCTTGCCTGCCCCAGAACCCCCAATGACAATCAAATTTTTATTTCGGTCAAACTGGGGTTTCTTCTTTTCCAACTAGGTTAGACGAACATCACGAGCCAAAATCGTGTCATTGAAAGGATTCTTACTGTAAAAGTTCCGCTTTTCCTTACTGGTTCCAAATCGTGCAGAACCGTATTCTTCCCCTTCTCGATAGACCTTCTGTCCTGTCGATACATAAAGATAGACTAGCGTCATCGTTAGAACCCCAAGGATAAAGGCAAGAAAAGATTTTTGAGTAAAGGAAAATAGCCATAAAGGATTGAAAACCTGATTTAACCCCTCTCCTAAGAGGTATTCAAATCGTTCCATAGGTGGGGCATTGGTTAAACTATCATAGAGTAGAGTTAGACGATGGCAGAAATAGCCAAAGGCGAGACCCAAGAGACCAAAGACAAATGCTTTTTGCCTGGAATACATTACAAGGTCACCTCCTTGGTTTTGACTGCCGAAGGTTCTGTCACTCTAATTTTCTCTTTGGCCAGTTCTATCTCTTGGTCCAAGGTTTTATCAAAGGTTAAACCTTCTAGCTTCTCTGGATTAGACATCAGTTTCTTCAACAATTCATCTAAGTGATGATCGAGCAAGGTCTTATCCTTGGCATAAAAGTAGAGATAGTCTTTTTGCCAACTAATAGCAATCGGCAGTCTTTCTGACTCCATCAACTCCTTGAATTTCTCCACATCGATTGGCTTATCTAGAATGTCTTTACTAACATCAATCGCTTCAATTGCGTAAGGGCTTTGAAGGAGTTCTTCCAGTTTTTGAACCCCAATCTTATAAGCTGAATCTTGAGCTAAAGCTTGTCTAGCCGACCATTCTAAGAGCTTTAAGAGGGTTCTAACAGTCAATAAACTACTTCTTTCCACGTATTGCATTGCTTGACGTTCTTGTTGTTCAGATGACATGGTGACCTCCTCTTTTTAGGATTCCCTATCAAACATAAGGTGCTTCCATAATACGGAAGCACTCTTGATTTTGGTATCACAAGAAGGTCAAGACATAAACCAAACTATTCCAAAGTAAATGTAAGGTGATTGCCGTCATACAATCTGTTTTCAATCGAACAACAGCCAAGGTCAAGCCCAGACAGCTATAGATGAGCCAACTCCCTAATTGAATGGGGCCATGGGCTAGAGCAAAGAGAAAACTGGTCACTCCTATTTGTACAAAGGGATACGTCAATTTTTTCCACAGCAGTTGCCTATAAACAATCTCTTCAAGGACACTTGCATTGACCAGAAACAATAAAAAGATAAGATGAGGAACCTGCTTTCCAACTTCTACCAATATCGCTTGATTCCTAGTCTGAACTGGAAATAGAAAACTGGTAAAGACTGCAAAAGCAACCATACACGCAAAACCAAGAAGCAACCATCTTAGATGATTTCTAAAAGTCACAATTTTTTCTTGAACAGTTTTATGACGGGCAATCTCTAAGCAAGTCACACTTAATAGGACCAATTGTAGCAAGATTAAGACCTCAATTGTCAGATATTCTTGTAGGTATAAACTTAATAGAAAACCATTAAGCTGTATGGCTAGATAAAACAATCCTATCCTTATCATTGTCACCTCTTAAATAAATCTTCATAATCAATGTCTAAGACTAGAATAATACGCTCAACCCATCTTGTTTGTGGCATCAGGCGATTGGATTTGTAATGCCGTAATTTTTGATAGAGGCGATTAAACTCACTGGGATAGACATATTGACCTTTGAATACTTTGCGAGCTAGTTCTGCCCAAGTGAGTTCTTTTTCTGCCAGAATGATTTCTAAATTGTCCCAAAATCGTTCATTCATCTTCACACCTACCCTGTCACTTGTTTCATCAAACTGGCCTGAAACAGTTCTTCTTTTACCTGTCTGGGAAGAAAGGTTCTCACTTCGTCTAGCCCAATAGCTGGATAGACATGATTCTGACAGACAATGAGTGGCAGCCGAAGGTTCTGGTCTGGTTTTTGGAGAATAAGCTGAATCATTTCATTCAAACTTATCGAATATTGACGTTTAAAGCGAAGAAATCGTGGCGACAGCAACTCAAAACAATCCGTGGTTTTGGCAAAGAGTGACAGTAAGATTTCATGGTTTACATCACACGCTTTTGTACAACGATAAGCCACACCATAGGTCGTCAAAATGGTTAGTAAGTCTTGATTTGTATTGGCATTATTTCCTAGATATACCTCAAGCATAGGCTCCTCCTTATAGGGTTAGGCTATTTTCAACTGTTGGTTCAGGAGTTGAGAAATAGCGACTCATATCAATAGGCATCCGTCCTTCACTAAAGCACTTGACCGTCACCAAAGTCGTTAAAATGCCATCCTTTCCCCTAGCAGTATAATTTTCACCAAAGGCACGAAAGGCCAAGTGTTTGTCTTTCGTCAATAGTGTATCTACCCCATTTTTAATATCCCTAGTTTCCAAAAAATCCGAAATCCGATGAAGATTGGATTCGTAGAATAGGGGATCATTCATCTCTTTGTGGTAATCATCTTCAAAAGTCACTTCAAAGTCACAATCAAAATTGGGGAGCGACAGTATCTTTTCCAATAACTGATTGGTTTCAACTTGGTGAATACGTTCCTCTAATTCAGTACACTCTAGGATACTTTTCTTATGTAGTAGGTTCATGTTTTTCTTCCTCTTCTATTCTTCTAAATTCTCTGGCAATGGCTTCAATAACCGTCACCGTTACACTATTGCCTGCCTGTTTGTATAGTTGGCTCTTACTGGAAACACTCTCTGCTCTTTCATAAGCCCAATCAGGAAAGCCTTGCAGTCTGAAACACTCTCTTGGTGTCAGTCGTCTAATTCTCAGGCGATAGAGTTTTCCCTGTAAGACAATGCCTGTGACTTCATACCACTTATCCTGTCGATATTCCAGAGCAGCGACCACCACTCCCATATTGTCTGAAGTCGTCAGGGTATTGGATATTCCCTTTCCCACTCGTCCCCTACGTTTGGTTGAGTCTGGATAAGCCAGATTGACAGAGTCTCCAAGAGTGGCCTTTGCGTACCCTCTTTTTGTGGCCTCCTTGATTTTCAGAAATGGCAGCTCCTCCCTCAGCAGTATCTTTGGCACCTTATCTCCACCCTGCATGGTGGTCAAGGTCGGTGACAAGCCAGAAATGTCAAAGACTCTTCCAGTCTGGTCAAAGCTAGTGGGCAGATTTCCTGCGACAACAACCCCATGTTTGTCTTGACTGGTCAAAGTAAACATGGGGTCTTGATTGTCCTTAAAACGACGCCCATGTTGCCGTTTTTCAAGTCTATCTGGTGTTAAGACTGGAATGGCGATTTTTGCCCCCTCTCCTTTACCTCTCGTTAGTGTAGGAGCAAGTCCACTCGTCAGATAGACTTCACCATTCAAACCACGTTTAGAGGGATTGATATTGCCTAGCCTTTCAAGATGAGCTGGGCTGTTTTCTCTTCTGAGAGGAAATATGAATCTGGAACGGTATCTTCTAGAATGTCCGATAATAAAGACCCGTTCTCTGTTTTGCGGGACTTGGAAGTCCTTACTGTTAAGCACCTGCCATTCGACATCATACCCCAATTCATCCAGCGTGGAGAGGATTGTGGCGAACGTCCGTCCCTTGTCGTGATTGAGTAGGCCTTTGACGTTTTCCAAAAATAGAAAACGTGGTTGGATTTGTTTGGCCGCTCGAGCAAT
>NZ_JBIMJP010000032.1:0-6776 GCF_043674155.1 Streptococcus sp. A23
GAGTAGGTGGTACTCTTATCATATCAGGGAATCTTCTTTTTGACTTCTAGAAGTCTCACATCTATTGTAACGCTACAGAAATAAACAAAAAAATTGTACGAACCATTATGATACGGTATAATTGTATGTATAATTAGCGATTATTGGAGAAAATATGAAAAACATTTTTAATGAAAAGCGAGAACGATTTGCTTTCCGTAAATTATCAATTGGACTTGTTTCTGCAACCCTAGCAAGTCTATTTTTTGTGACTTCTATTGCTACTGCCCCTTCAGTCAGTGCGCAGTCTATCAATTACACCTATGTGACCGAAGAAGAGTTGACTGATGCGGAAAAAGAATTGATTATTCGCGACTTGCCAGGTTTGGCACAAGAAACGGATTCTACCTACTATTTGGTTTATCGTCCTGTAGTGTCTACAGGTTCTGATTCAAAAATCTTACCTGAAACAGGTGTCTTGGAAAATAGTGCGATGGTTGTTGCAGGTCTATCTCTCCTGATTATTGCTGTAAAATTAGGCAAAAAAGGGAAGAAAGAATTTGCGGGAGTAATCATTCTTGCCGCAACGGGTGCAAGTTTCTTGGCACCGACAGGTTCAGCATTAACTAGCCATATTCTGGCTCAATTCAACCATGCGGTGGAACGTTCTGCAGGTCAGGCTTTGCCAGCGCCAGCTGAGATTGAAGGCTATGTTTATGTGGGCTATTTTAAAGATAGCAAGGCGGTAGAAGAGCTTCCAGCAGAGGAGGAGAAACCAGCAGATAATGGGAACCAAGAAATCGTAACCGAAGTTCCAAATACTGCTCCAAGTCATGAGCTACCAGCAGCTGATATTACTGAGAAGACTATCACCAAAATGGAACTCATCGCCTTTGAGACTCAAACGGTTGAAAATCCAGCCTTGGTCGAGGGGACAGAAAAAATTGTTCAAGAAGGTCAAAATGGCGAGCGGACCATTACCATCAAGCAAACACTTGTAGACGGTCAGGTTCTGAAGGAAGAGGAAGTTTCATCCGAAATTACCAAAACTGCTACTCCAAAAATTATTGAAATTGGGACACAGAAGGCTGAAGAGTCTATCATAACTGCTCTTCCAGATACAGCACCAACGAACGAAATTCCAGCCTTGGAGGTTACAGAGAAAGTTGTTTCGCATACAGAATCGATTGCCTTTGAAACTGAGGAAGTCTATGATGATACTCTTCCAGATGGGACTAGATTGACTGTGCAGTCTGGACAAGCAGGTCAAAAGACAATTGAAACCAAGCAAACATTTATCGGTGATGTCTTGTTGAAGTCTGAGGCTGTGTCCGAAGCGGTTAGCCAAGCTCCTGTTAATCAAATCGTAAAAATTGGTACAAAACCAATTACTGCTCTTCCAGATACAGCTCCGACGCATGAACTACCAGAAGTTGCCTTGACAGAAGATACGACGACCAACACCGAGTCCATTCCTTTTGAAAGCCAAATTATCTATGATGCTACTCTGGCTGAGGGAACTCGAAATGTGGATCAAGTTGGGCAAGCGGGGGTTCAGACGACAATTACCAAGAATTACTATGCTGACGGTGTCTTGATCAAGTCTGAGCAGGTTTCAAGCTCGGTGACAAGCTCACCAGTAACTGAAATTGTTCGCATTGGTACAAAGAAAGCTGATACAGTCACAACTCAGACGGAATCAGCTACAAAAGTCATTCCATTTGAAATCAGCTACCAAGACGATGCGACCCTTCCAGTTGGTGAAGAAAAAATTATTACGGCTGGCCAAAATGGACTTGCTACTGTTACAACAACCTACACTCTTGTAAATGGTGTTCGTCAAGAAAATCCAACAGTGACTGAAACGGTGACCACTCAGCCTGTGACTCAAGTAGTTGCACGTGGTACGAAAACGGCTACCCCAACTCCAGTTGAACGCACAGAGACTGTTACAGAGACGGTAGAAATTCCATTTGAAACCAAGACAACAGAAACAGCGGATTTTTATACAGATGAGGAGCAAGTAGTAGTTGAGGGGAAAAATGGAGATAAGGAAGTTACCACTACTTATCAGACAATCAACGGAGTCCGTCAACCAAAACCAACAGTGACTGAGAAAGTCCTTAAAGAACCAACAACGAAAGAGGTTCTCAAAGGAACAAAACCAATAGAGGGTACGGAAACCGAAACTAATCAAGTTGAAATTACCTTTGAAACAGAGTATGTTGACGACCCTACACTGTTAGAAGGTAAGACCAAAGTTGTAACGACGGGTGTAAATGGCTCTAAGACAGTTACAACAACTTACCAGACTATCAAGGGCGTTCGTCAGGAAAAACCTACTGTAACAGAAGAGATTACCAAACAACCTGTTAAGCAAGTCATTGCGCGTGGTACAAAGGTTGAAAAAGTACCACAAGTGATTATCACAGACTTGGTGGAAAATGATGATGCCAAGTCAGCGACAATTAGCTACAAGTTGACAGACGAAACCGCTAACTTCCAACGAGCTGTTGCTCTCCTCTATGATAATACAGGTGTCTTGGTACAGGAACAGGCAATTACGGATCCAAATGGCCAGTTGACACTTGAAAATCTTGATTTCTACACAGATTACACTGTTAAGACTAAGATTTTCTACACAATGGCAGACCAGGAACAAAGCTCGGAACAAGAAGCTATTCTTGAAAGCATACGCAAATTTGATTTAGTCTATAAAAAGATTGAAGTCAAAGATATAGATGCAGTGACTGTTTACCGTCGTAAGAATGGTAGCTACATCGGTCAAGAATTCTTGGAAGAGCTACCAACATCTACTGATGAATTATTCATTAAAGTTACTTCAGATCGCTTCAAAGAAGTCTATCTTCCAGTTTCTAGCATTGAAGAAACTACGTTAGATGGCAAAACAGTCTTCAAACTAGTTTCATCCTTTGATGAATTGGTACAGGACAAGGATACCCAATACGTTGCCAACCGTGAATTCTACATTCCTAAAATGGCGACAGATGCCAATACCTACACCTCCTTCAAGGCTCTGCTTGAAGCCATGAAGGCCAACCCATCTGGTACTTTCAAACTAGGTGCACATTTGGACGCAAGTGAAGTCCCTGTTGGAGATATTCCATCTTATGTGACTGGATTTAGCGGTACTTTGGATGGAGTAAATGACGGCTATGCCTTCTCAATCAGCAACTTGAAAGCCCCATTGTTCTTTAACCTTAGTGGTAAAGTTCAAAACTTGGACATCAAGAATTCAAGTCTAAATACAACGTCTAAGAACCCACTTGCTACCATTGCGATTAATGCCAACAATGCAACAATCACGAACGTAGCAGTAGAAGCATCACTTAAAGGACCACAAAACGTATCTGGTTTAGTTCATTCAGCAACCAATACAACTATCAAGGATGTATCCTTCAAGGGTAGCATCGAAGTAACCGGAACCGATGCAAGTCTAACTGGTGGTATCTTGGGTAACGGTACAATGGCAAGTGTTGGAAATGCTAAGGTTGATGCAACTATTACTCTCCCAGGTACAGAAAACCAAGTAGCTGGTGGTATTGTCGGACGTACCATGCTTGTCTACGATGTACCAGGAAGTGTCTATAATTCTTATGCAACTGGTTCCATTGTGACAACTGAATCGGCAGCCATTGTCGGCGGCATTGCAGGTTCCAACCAAGTGACGGGTGCCTATGCTCGATATAGTGGTGAAGTCAACAATGTTATTAGCGATATGACTGGTACGACAAGCATTATCGGTCAACCAGATAACCCAACTGGTAAGATTAAGGGCGGTTTCACAACAACAACTGATAGTTTGACCAATGTTACTGTTATCTCTGATGAAGATGCACAAGCCAAAGTAGAAGCAATGGGAATTCAAGCGACAATTGATGATTCTGTTTCGCTTAATCTCAATCAATATTCAGTAGATTATCTAACCGTGGATAAGGCTCAGGCTGACCATGAAATCGCCTACTACAACATGGAAAAAATCCTTCCATTCTACAACAAGGAACTCCTTGTCTACTATGGAAATAAGATTGCGACAGACGATAAGCTCAATACAGTTCGCCTGCTTGACGTTGTGCCAATGAAGGATAAGGATGTTGTTGCAGATGTCTACGCTGAAAAGGCTAATATTAATAAGATTATGCTTCACTATGCTGATGGCACGGTGGACTATAAGACGGTTTCTTATCTAGAAGACTTCAAGAATAATCATGTGGTCGAGTATACCATTTCAGGAACAGACTTGATTTACACGCCAGAATCATTCTTGAATGACAGAAGTGCCCTTGTCAATGACTTGGTAAGCAGCCTTTCTTCTGTTGTCCTCGACTCGGATGCTATGAAGGCGGTTATCAATTATCCAACAACCTTGAATGCCGATACTCAGACAGGTACTGTAAAAGATTTCTACTTTGGTGAAAGCTATGACCAAGTTATGGCCAACCTAGAAAGCAATGTTCGTAAATTGTTAGTTGCCAGTCTCAATGGACAAGGCCAGGCTTCAGAGACCTATATCAAGGAAAAAATTCTTAATAATAAAGAAGCCTTTCTTCTAGGTTTGACTTACTTGAACCGCTGGTATGACATCAACTACGGAACTGTGAATACTAAGGAATTAACCATTTTCGAGCCTGATTTCTTCGGAAATGATGCAGCATCAGCACTAGATATGATCTTGGCAATCGGAAATGGTGGCTACGATGTTCTTCGTGCCCATAACAACGTGACGACCTACGTGTCTGCCATGGCAAAACAAACTGCTAAGGCTTCTGTCTTTGACTTGGTTGAGTCTTATCGTCAACTTTTCATGCCAAACTTGACAGATAATGAATGGTTTAAACAAACCACAAAAGCCTATATCGTTGAAAGTAAATCACAGGTAGCAGAAGCAGCAGCCAAGCAAGATGCGGCAGAAAAACATAGCAAGTATGCTCTCGCAGTCTATGACCGTATCACTAATCCAAACTGGGCTTACCGTCAAATGCTCCTGCCACTCTTGACCCTGCCGCAAGAAGACATCTTTATCATAAGCAATCTCAATACAATGGCAATTGGTTCGTATGAACATTATGTTGAAGATTATTCAACAACTGAAAACCGTGATAAGGTACGTCAAATGGTTGATTTGGCAGCCCAACGCCAACGTGACAATGCCGATTTCTGGTATAAGATTCTTGACGAGACCAACCGTGACAAACTCTTTGGTAGTCTTCTTAACAATGAAGGCTATATGATGTTCGGTCCTGATGGTAAGAAAGCCTACCGTAATTTGACTGCGGAAGTTGATGCTATTCAAGACTTCTACGGTCCGATTAACAAGTGGTACCGTGAACACTCATCAATTAAGACTGCATATGCAGACGGAAAAGAAACCTACTATATCACCTATGATATGCTAGGCGATTATGGAACGACACTTTATAGTCATGAAATGGTCCACAACCAAGACGGCTCCACCTATCTCCATGGCTATGGTCGTCGTATCGGTCAGGGAATGGAAGTTTATGCCGACGGCTTACTTCAAAACGTTTCCTCGCTGGATAAGATGATCCTTGGCTTCAACGCCTTCTTTACAGAAGATGTAGCCAACCGTGTCCATGTGGCTGATCCGGTGGAACGATTTAGCAATGAAGCGGACTTCAATGCTTACTTCCATAACCAATTTGATGCCCTTTACTTGTTGGATTACTTGGAAGGTATGGCTATTCTTGGAAAAACTGACGATTTGAAGAAGGATTGGCTCCGTAAGATTGACAACTACTATATTCAAACCAATGGTGTCAACACACATGCTGGAAACAATGCACGTGAGCTGACCGATGCAGAAGTAGCTTCCTTGAAGACTTTCGAGGATTTGATTGATAACAGTATCATTGATTACCGTCAATATTTCGGACCTACTGGTGGTGCTAAGACCTTGACCAAAGAATGGTCACGTAATGGATACCACAGTGTTCCAATGTTTGCAGCCAACTATTCTGCGCTTTCAAACCCATATGGCTCACCGGGAGATATCATGTTCCGCCGTATGGCCTTTGAATTGATTGCAGCTAAGGGCTATACAGAAGGCTTTATCCCTTATGCATCTGGACAATTGTCTGACTATGCTATGAGCCAAGGCTCAACCATTTACGATACTTGGAACAAGAAAGATACAGGTCTGATTACTGATACGCACGTCTTGAACCAAGTCTTTAAGGGTCAATATACAACATGGGAAGAATTCAAGAAAGCCATGTTTGCTGAGCGTGTTGAAAAAGCAGAGGCAGGAAAACTCAAGCCATTTACCATGCAGTATGAATTAGGTGTTGCTAACTCTACAAAAGAAGTAACAGTAACGACCTATGCCCAACTCCAAGCTTTGATGGAAGAAGCAATGGAAGCTGATACAAATGGACGAATTTTCTATTCAACCAATAGTGTCAACCTCAGTCGTGTGCATGCTCTTAAGGTAAAAGTTTATCAGGCTCTGATGAACACAACGGATGACTTCAAGACGTCGATTTTTAACCCATAATCATAAACAAGTTGGTCTTGTGCCAACTTGTTTTTTAGTACGACGGGCATGTCGTACATCTGAGGTGAAAGTCCTCTGCGGGCACCCGCTACCGGTGAACCCAATAGCGACTCCCAAGCCTGACTATCGTAACCGCCCCATAACAAGGTATCTATTCAATCATTTCTTGCCTAGACTATCATCTCAAACGACATGCGTTAAAAGTTAGTTGAACCGCCGTGTGCCGAACGGCACGCACGGTGGTGTGAGAGGGACTAGTCTT
>NZ_JBIMJP010000033.1:0-6125 GCF_043674155.1 Streptococcus sp. A23
TTAATGGGAATATTAGCTTAAGAACAAGAAGGATTATAAACCTTGTATTTGATTTTTAAACTTTGCAACAGAACCCTCTTTTTTTTTGTACAGCTCGTAGCCCAAGTTCAATACCATCATAAAAAAGAAGGCTTGATTTTGTTATCACAATACATTAATGTAAAAGAAAATGTTGCTTTTATACCACAAATATTGTAAAATTGTAGTGTAAAAGCAACAAGTGGGAGGCCGTATGTCAAAAAAAGAGATTCTACTCGATTTTATAGAAAAGAACAATGGCATTGTCACAAACAAAGATTGTAAAGCACTAGGTATTCCAACAATATATCTGACAAGACTAGAGAAAGAAGGCATTATCTTCCGAGTTGAAAAAGGTATTTTCCTAACCCAAAACGGAGACTACGACGAATACTACTTCTTTCAGTACCGTTATCCCAAGGCTATTTTCTCTTATATCTCAGCGCTTTACCTGCAACACTATACAGATGAAATTCCTCAATATTTTGACGTAACCATTCCTAGAGGCTACCGTTTTAATACTCCTCCAGCAAATCTGAACATTCATTCCGTTTCTAAGGAATATAGCGAACTAGGAATTACACTTGTAAAAACCCCTATGGGAAACGAGGTAAGAGTGTATGATTTAGAACGTATTATCTGTGATTTTGTGATTCATCGAGAAAAAATAGATACTGAGCTTTTTGTCAAAACACTTCAACATTACGGAAACTATTCTAAAAAAAATCTTACAAAACTCTATGAATATGCGACAAAAATGAACACCCTAGACAAGGTCAAACAAACTCTGGAGGTCCTAGTATGAATAAAGCTAAGCTAACAGCACTCTGTCATAAAATATCAAAGAATACTGGATTAACCTTTAATTCCGTGATGACTTACTACTTTCTTGAAGTGATCTTGAAAAAATTAAGTCAGAGTACCTATTCAAATCACTATATTTTCAAAGGAGGATTCCTACTGTCAAATGTTATCGGAGTTGAATCTCGTAGCACGGTTGATATTGATTTTTTGTTCCATCAAATAACACTCTCAGAAGATACTGTGAGGCAGCAACTCAAGGAAATTTTAGCAGATTCCGAAGAAGGTATAACTTTTGTGATTCAATCAATCACAGCTATTAAAGAAAGTGATGACTATGGTGGCTATCGAGCAACAATTTCGTGCCAACTTGAGAATATTAAACAAGTTATCCATTTGGATATTGCGACAGGTGATGTTGTAACTCCTCAGCCGATTACATACGACTATAAAGCTATTTTTGATGAAGACAATTTTCCAATCATTGCTTATACAATTGAAACAATTCTAGCTGAAAAACTCCAAACCATCTATTCACGCAACTTCTTGAACAGCAGAAGCAAAGATTTTTACGATGTTTATATTCTTTCAAAACTGAAGAAAGAAGACATTGACTTCATTCAATTGAAAAATGCCTGTCAGAGAACATTTTCATATCGCGAAACAGAACTCGATTTTGTAAAGATTATTGAACTACTCGAGAGGTTCAAATCTGACCCTATTCAGAATAAACAATGGCAAAATTATTCAAAAAAATATAGCTATACTAAGGGGATTTCACTTGCAGATGTTCTTGATGAGATGATTCGTCTCATAACAGTTCTCATTTCTATAAATTCTGATTAATCGTGACAAAAAAACACAAAAGATATGCTAACATTTATTCATTTTGTTAGCATATCCTTTTTTATTTCGTCGTATAGGCAAAACTCAAGCTACTATCCACTCCAGATAATTTACGGAAGGTGTAGTTGGGATTGCCATTGTAGTTGGTTTCTGAGATAAGGAATGAGCCATCTGGGTAGACTTTTTCGACGAAGGCCACATGCCCGTATTCTGTTGGTGTGCCATGTCCTCCTCCCGCAAAGGAAAGAATAGCTCCTGCTTGCGGACTTGTTCCAGTTTCCCCACCGAGACTTGCGGCTGTACGCACCCAATCTTGGCCATTGCCCATGGTACTGATAATTGGAATCTTCTCACCATTTTTACCTTTGAGTTTAAGACCCAGTTGGTTGATACGGGCTGCAACGCCCCAAGTACATTGGCCGAAAGCGTAACCCATCCCGTCACCACCTCCTGGAACAGAGTTTTCAAAAAGGTCTCCTCGTACAGCTTCAAGTGCTTTTGGATCACTTTGTGCTGTCCCACCGTTAGGTTGACTAAAGCCTTTTTCAATTTGGTAATACCACTCACTTGCTCGTGTCTGACGTTCAAGTAGCTTATCACCACTATTTCCTTCCCAGTAAATGAGAAAGAGTTGGGCAAGACTAGCTGGACTACCTGTATTTTTGAAGAAGTCCTTTAACCAGTTGATGTAATAAGGACTATCCCCATGCAACATGAAATCCAGTTGTAACCCTAAGTCATACCACTTTTGATGTTTTCCTTTGGCATATTCCAACAATAAAGTATGTCTGCGTGACCCATCCGCGGTATCTGTCCATTGGCCTAAGCCTAAACCACGTTTGAGAATATTGGGGTAACGTCCATTGTATATTGTTGGACCATTAAGTGAAAGCCAACCCTCATCATCCCACGAACTGTCTGTCGCACCAATAGGGGGAGATAGATAGTCGCCCTCGGCACGTTTCGGGTTGATGGAGGATTCTACCGACCAGTTACCTAGAATGGCTGCGATGGCTTGATTGGTCGTACCTTTGCTTTTAAGATAGTCATAAATAGCCTTGGCTCTCTCGAACTCATCGCCACCAAACTGACCGATAGTTGGAAGAATGGTGGTCTGAACCTGAATCACTTTTGGAAAGTAGAAAGCTGGATTGACATAGACTAGCTTATCCGTGTCATCATCAACCTTTTGATAGGTGACTTTTAGACCCGTTCCATCCTTGGTCTCACCAATAATGTCTCCTGCCAAGACTTGTTGATGTTCACTCACTCGGCCTGAATGAATGCCAAACAAGGTTAGTTTAGTCTTATTCACTCCCTTACCAGATGTCAAAATAATATTCTCTCCATCAAGAGATACCTTACCATCCATAGGAGACACAATGACTTGACCTTCTTTTGCTTCTAAGATGATATGGTGATGAAGCGTTGGTTTCTCATCAATGACCTCATAACCATACCGGTAGGTCATGTTTAAGCTATCCTCATCGGTCTGTCCCTGAAAGGGATTGTCCAATTCTTGAAGGGATAAATAGTTGCCTTCTTCGGTCAATTCCTTTAGTTCTTCCTGGTCCTCATCAGACAGCTTGTAAGCAGGTTCTTTATATAAGTCAGACATGGATTTAATAGAATCTCCACCATTTAAGTCCGTCCACACCTGACTGAGAAATACTTTGTAGGTCGTACCACCTGTTTCCATGAAATCGTCAAGCTGGTAGTCTTGGTATTGATGATTCATGTAAACCATAATCTCATCAATCTTGGTGTAGTAGGTAATCCCTTTATCGTTGGTTCTTGTATGCTCCGCATCTTCCCACGTCATGTGGGTATAGGCCTTGGTCAATTCCATCTCATCTTGTTGAATGACGCTGCTTCCTGAGACACTCATGAAAAAGCTCATCATCAAAAGGAGTATCAAGAGAAGGCCTGAGACAATCCAAGTCAAAGGATTTCCCGCAATTACAGAAAAGAAGGTCAGGCTTCCCTTAATGGCTTGAACAATCCCCTTAACTCCTGCTAGACTGTGCTTTCTGGCATGCTTTAAAAAGGTTTGGTAGCGTCTTCTTGGTTTAAGAGGTTTCTGGCGTATGAATCCTTTTCCCTTTTTGAAATTCTGGAATCGTTCCTTTCCATGAGCCACTTTCGTCTTTGTAAAATGCACACCAGTCTGACCACTTTTCACCGCCACTTTACCTGCTTGATAGGTAAACCTGCCATAGCGTCTGGCTTTCAAGCTGGTATCCTTTAAGGTTCTAAAACCATCTAAATCATCATCCTGTGCCACCAAGTCAAGCGATTCAGATGCAGCTAAGCCTAATCCAACTTTGACTTTGATAGAGTTTTTCTTAGACTTTTGGATTTTCTTGAGTTGTTTGACCTCACGTTTGGCAGACCTCACTTCTTTTTCTGCACTGAGTCGATCAAATGATTTTTCTTGATGAAACTGAAAGCGAGACTTCAAGGAAGATTTATCTTTTTGGAAGGTAAACTTGGGATTAACTGCCTTTTGCTTCTCACTTAGTTTCACTTCTGACAAATGTTTTCTTGCCGTCCGCAAACGCTCTTGAGCTTGCGGAAGTCGATACCTCTTGATTTCCTTTACCTTCAACAGTCTAGGAGACACATAGGTAATTCCCTTTAAGAACTTCTCTTCTGCTTCCTTTTGGCTTCCTAGCAAATTTTGTTTTAACTCTGTTTTCTTTTCCTGAAAAAGAGAATTTTGAGCTGGTTTTCGAAATCGTCCTTTATTAGGAACAGTCTGTTCTAAGGCTCTAACTTCTTTCCGATAATGCATACGAGCTGATTTTAAGTTGCTTCGAAAATTTTGCCTGGCTTGTTTGACTAGCTTTTTATCCTCTTTCATCTCATGTCCTCATTTTTTCAGGGTCCGTACTCATGATGTCAAAGAGCTTGGTGTGTTGTGGAATCTTATTCTTGAAAGGAACAACCGTGGAACCGGCCTTGATTAGGCCAGCCCCTTTTTCAGGATTGACCAAGTATTTCTCCAGTTCCTTGGAAAGTCCAAGCATATGCACCAATTCTTCGCGATCGCTCTTAGCCTGTTTTAATAGAATCATAAACTCGCTATTGGCAATAATACGTCTGCCATTGGCATCTAAAAGTAGTGTTTCTACATTCTGAGTAATACCCGTCGGTATCGCCCCATACTTACGGACACGACTCCAGAGTTTAAAGAAGAAATCAGAGGCATACCTGTCCAATAAAAGAAGCTGCATTTCATCAAAGTAAATCCAGGTTTTCTTCCCTAGCTTTTGGTTTTTGACCACACGATTCCAAATCTGGTCAAAGATAACCATGAGGGCAATTTGTTTTAATTCATCGCCTAACTTTTTGACATTGTAAATCAGGAAATGACTGTCTGTTTTAATATTGGTCCGATGTGAAAATATATCTAGCGACCCTTCTACATAGAGTTCCATATCCAGTGCCAAGTCCTTAGCTTCCTGTTCAGGTTGTTGAGATAAGACAAAGACCCATTCGACCAATGATGGTGTGTCAAAATGCTTATAGGTGAGTCGTGTCACACGGTCAATCAAGGACTTCTCACGACCATCCATTTTGCGGTCCAAGAGCTTTCCAATCCAGGACAAGAGAAATTCGGACTTGACCTTGACTGGGTCCTCATCCATATTCTCATCGGATAGGTCTAAGACATTTAAAAAGGTAGTGGAATCTGGGGCAATATCAATACTCTCTCCACCAAAGGCTTGACCGATAATACTGTACTCATTTTCTGGGTCAACAATAATAATTTCGGTATCGCTATCTGCTTCCTTGAGCTTAGTAGAGATGATTTCATGTTTTGTCGCCATCCCTTTTCCAGCTCCAGAAGTCCCTAAAATCAAACCTGACGGAGTATTTAACTTGCCACGGTCAATACTGATGATATTACTTGAGATTTGATTGATGCCATAAAATTTCCCACCCTTGTCCTGAATATCAACGGAAGTCCAAGGTGCATTCACGGCAATGTTTGAAGTCAATAGAGAACGAGAAACTCCTTCGAGATAGTTCTTCCCAAATGGCAAGAGACTATTAAAAGCAGCTTCTTGCATGTAGGTCAAATTATCGATAATCATATCATTAGACCCTGCTACTTGCTTGATAATATCAAGAGATTGTTTGAGTTGGTCTTCTGTATCTGCAAGCACACCAATCAGAAATACGGTGTCAAACAGTTTATCTCCTGTTTGGGTCATGGTTTGAAGAAGAGCTTCTGCTTCATCGATGTTGTTTTCAAGAACATGGCCGACCTTCTCTAAATAGATACCTGTCCGAGCCATCTTTTGTTGTTCCCCAATCTTTTGCGATTCCATCAAGGTCTTCTTGGTTCGTAACTTGGTCATAGTTTCAGACTTGGTGGAGCCTTTAGCATGTAGGCTAATCATCACTTCCAAATCTGACTGCATGAGGTCACGAATAAATTTATCCCCTAGCTC
>NZ_JBIMJP010000034.1:0-5221 GCF_043674155.1 Streptococcus sp. A23
CGGACAAACTAATTTTAATGAGAGTTTGATCCTGGCTCAGGACGAACGCTGGCGGCGTGCCTAATACATGCAAGTAGAACGCTGAAGGAGGGAGCTTGCTTCTTCCGGATGAGTTGCGAACGGGTGAGTAACGCGTAGGTAACCTGCCTCATAGCGGGGGATAACTATTGGAAACGATAGCTAATACCGCATAACAGTATTTACCGCATGGTAGATGCTTGAAAGGAGCAACTGCTTCACTATGAGATGGACCTGCGTTGTATTAGCTAGTTGGTGGGGTAAAGGCCCACCAAGGCGACGATACATAGCCGACCTGAGAGGGTGATCGGCCACACTGGGACTGAGACACGGCCCAGACTCCTACGGGAGGCAGCAGTAGGGAATCTTCGGCAATGGGGGCAACCCTGACCGAGCAACGCCGCGTGAGTGAAGAAGGTTTTCGGATCGTAAAGCTCTGTTGTAAGAGAAGAACTGTGAGAAGAGTGGAAAGTTTCTCACTTGACGGTATCTTACCAGAAAGGGACGGCTAACTACGTGCCAGCAGCCGCGGTAATACGTAGGTCCCGAGCGTTGTCCGGATTTATTGGGCGTAAAGCGAGCGCAGGCGGTTTGATAAGTCTGAAGTAAAAGGCTGTGGCTTAACCATAGTACGCTTTGGAAACTGTCAAACTTGAGTGCAGAAGGGGAGAGTGGAATTCCATGTGTAGCGGTGAAATGCGTAGATATATGGAGGAACACCGGTGGCGAAAGCGGCTCTCTGGTCTGTAACTGACGCTGAGGCTCGAAAGCGTGGGGAGCGAACAGGATTAGATACCCTGGTAGTCCACGCCGTAAACGATGAGTGCTAGGTGTTGGGTCCTTTCCGGGACTCAGTGCCGCAGCTAACGCATTAAGCACTCCGCCTGGGGAGTACGACCGCAAGGTTGAAACTCAAAGGAATTGACGGGGGCCCGCACAAGCGGTGGAGCATGTGGTTTAATTCGAAGCAACGCGAAGAACCTTACCAGGTCTTGACATCCCTCTGACCGCCCTAGAGATAGGGTTTCTCTTCGGAGCAGAGGTGACAGGTGGTGCATGGTTGTCGTCAGCTCGTGTCGTGAGATGTTGGGTTAAGTCCCGCAACGAGCGCAACCCCTATTGTTAGTTGCCATCATTTAGTTGGGCACTCTAGCGAGACTGCCGGTAATAAACCGGAGGAAGGTGGGGATGACGTCAAATCATCATGCCCCTTATGACCTGGGCTACACACGTGCTACAATGGCTGGTACAACGAGTCGCAAGTCGGTGACGGCAAGCTAATCTCTTAAAGCCAGTCTCAGTTCGGATTGTAGGCTGCAACTCGCCTACATGAAGTCGGAATCGCTAGTAATCGCGGATCAGCACGCCGCGGTGAATACGTTCCCGGGCCTTGTACACACCGCCCGTCACACCACGAGAGTTTGTAACACCCGAAGTCGGTGAGGTAACCTTTTAGGAGCCAGCCGCCTAAGGTGGGATAGATGATTGGGGTGAAGTCGTAACAAGGTAGCCGTATCGGAAGGTGCGGCTGGATCACCTCCTTTCTAAGGATAAGGAACCTGTACGTTAGTCTTCTTTAATTTTGAGAGGTTTTGTTAAAAAACCTACCCAAGACACATAAGGTGTACGGGGCCTTAGCTCAGCTGGGAGAGCGCCTGCTTTGCACGCAGGAGGTCAGCGGTTCGATCCCGCTAGGCTCCATTAACAACGGAAGTTGTTAAGCTTGTCCATTGAAAATTGAATATCTATCAAACATTCCTTTATGTATGAAAGTACATATAGAAATAGTAACAAGAAAATAAACCGAAAACGCTGTGAATATTTAATGAGTTTAATTAAGTTACGAAGACGTTAAAGAAAACGTATGATTTTAGGAAATCATCGCAGTAGTCTTAGGACTACAAGGGGATTTATCTAAATCACTAGTTTTCTAGTCTGAGTACAATTTCTAATTTTTGAAAAAAATTAGGTTAATAAGGTTAAGTTAATAAGGGCGCACGGTGGATGCCTTGGCACTAGAAGCCGATGAAGGACGTGACAAACGACGAAATGCTTTGGGGAGCTGTAAGTGAGCGTAGATCCAGAGATGTCCGAATGGGGGAACCCGGCAGGTTGATGCCTGTCATCACTAGTTGTTAAGACTAGTAGAAGGAAGACGCAGTGAACTGAAACATCTAAGTAGCTGCAGGAAGAGAAAGCAAAAGCGATTGCCTTAGTAGCGGCGAGCGAAACGGCAGGAGGGCAAACCGAAGAGTTTACTCTTCGGGGTTGTAGGACTGCAATGTGGACTTAAAGAGTATAGACGAAGATTCTGGGAAGGGTCGCCAAAGAGAGTAACAGCCTCGTAGTCGAAATAGTCTTTATACCTAGCAGTATCCTGAGTACGGCGAGACACGCGAAATCTCGTCGGAATCTGGGAGGACCATCTCCCAACCCTAAATACTCTCTAGTGACCGATAGTGAACCAGTACCGTGAGGGAAAGGTGAAAAGCACCCCGGAAGGGGAGTGAAATAGAACCTGAAACCGTGTGCCTACAACAAGTTCGAGCCCGTTAATGGGTGAGAGCGTGCCTTTTGTAGAATGAACCGGCGAGTTACGTTATGATGCGAGGTTAAGTTGAAGAGACGGAGCCGTAGGGAAACCGAGTCTTAATAGGGCGCATTAGTATTATGACGTAGACCCGAAACCATGTGACCTACCCATGAGCAGGTTGAAGGTGCGGTAAGACGCACTGGAGGACCGAACCAGGGCACGTTGAAAAGTGCTTGGATGACTTGTGGGTAGCGGAGAAATTCCAAACGAACTTGGAGATAGCTGGTTCTCTCCGAAATAGCTTTAGGGCTAGCGTCGACATTAAGAATCTTGGAGGTAGAGCACTGTTTGGATGAGGGGGCCATCTCGGTTTACTGATTTCAGATAAACTCCGAATGCCAATGATTTATGGTCGGCAGTCAGACTGCGAGTGCTAAGATCCGTAGTCGAAAGGGAAACAGCCCAGACCACCAGCTAAGGTCCCAAAATATATGTTAAGTGGAAAAGGATGTGGGGTTGCACAGACAACTAGGATGTTAGCTTAGAAGCAGCTATTCATTCAAAGAGTGCGTAATAGCTCACTAGTCGAGTGACCCTGCGCCGAAAATGTACCGGGGCTAAAACATATTACCGAAGCTGTGGATACCACAATGTGGTATGGTAGGAGAGCGTTCTATAGGCGATGAAGGTGTACCGTGAGGAGCGCTGGAGCGTATAGAAGTGAGAATGCCGGTATGAGTAGCGCAAGATGGGTGAGAATCCCATCCACCGTAAGACTAAGGTTTCCAGGGGAAGGCTCGTCCGCCCTGGGTTAGTCGGGACCTAAGGAGAGACCGAAAGGTGTATCCGATGGACAACAGGTTGATATTCCTGTACTAGAGTATGAAGTGATGGAGGGACGCAGTAGGCTAACTAAAGCCGGCGATTGGAAGTGCCGGTCTAAGCAGTGAGGTGTGATATGAGTCAAATGCTTGTATCTGTAACATTGAGCTGTGATGGGGAGCGAAGTTTAGTAGCGAAGTTAGTGACGTCACACTGCCGAGAAAATCTTCTAGCGTTGTATCATACTCTACCCGTACCGCAAACCGACACAGGTAGTCGAGGCGAGTAGCCTCAGGTGAGCGAGAGAACTCTCGTTAAGGAACTCGGCAAAATGACCCCGTAACTTCGGGAGAAGGGGTGCTGTCTTAAAGGCAGCCGCAGTGAATAGGCCCAAGCAACTGTTTATCAAAAACACAGCTCTCTGCTAAATCGTAAGATGATGTATAGGGGGTGACGCCTGCCCGGTGCTGGAAGGTTAAGAGGAGGGTTTAGCGTAAGCGAAGATCTGAATTGAAGCCCCAGTAAACGGCGGCCGTAACTATAACGGTCCTAAGGTAGCGAAATTCCTTGTCGGGTAAGTTCCGACCCGCACGAAAGGCGTAATGATTTGGGCACTGTCTCAACGAGAGACTCGGTGAAATTTTAGTACCTGTGAAGATGCAGGTTACCCGCGACAGGACGGAAAGACCCCATGGAGCTTTACTGCAGTTTGATATTGAGTATCTGTACCACATGTACAGGATAGGTAGGAGCCGATGATTCCGGAACGCCAGTTTCGGAGGAGGCGCTGTTGGGATACTACCCTTGTGTTATGGCTACTCTAACCCGGATAGGTTATCCCTATCGGAGACAGTGTCTGACGGGCAGTTTGACTGGGGCGGTCGCCTCCTAAAAGGTAACGGAGGCGCCCAAAGGTTCCCTCAGATTGGTTGGAAATCAATCGCAGAGTGTAAAGGTATAAGGGAGCTTGACTGCGAGAGCTACAACTCGAGCAGGGACGAAAGTCGGGCTTAGTGATCCGGTGGTTCCGTATGGAAGGGCCATCGCTCAACGGATAAAAGCTACCCTGGGGATAACAGGCTTATCTCCCCCAAGAGTTCACATCGACGGGGAGGTTTGGCACCTCGATGTCGGCTCGTCGCATCCTGGGGCTGTAGTCGGTCCCAAGGGTTGGGCTGTTCGCCCATTAAAGCGGCACGCGAGCTGGGTTCAGAACGTCGTGAGACAGTTCGGTCCCTATCCGTCGCGGGCGTAGGAAATTTGAGAGGATCTGCTCCTAGTACGAGAGGACCAGAGTGGACTTACCGCTGGTGTACCAGTTGTCTTGCCAAAGGCATCGCTGGGTAGCTATGTAGGGAAGGGATAAACGCTGAAAGCATCTAAGTGTGAAACCCACCTCAAGATGAGATTTCCCATAACTTTATGTTAGTAAGAGCCCTGAGAGAAGATCAGGTAGATAGGTTGGAAGTGGAAGTGTGGCGACACATGTAGCGGACCAATACTAATCGCTCGAGGACTTATCCTAGATAAGAAAAATTCAACGAAGTCAATATTGACAGCGTGGTTGTTTCTTGTTAGAATATAGATATTCAATTTTGAGTGGATAAAGTGAAGTAACGAGGGCGTTACAAAATCCGTAAGAAAATAGGAAACTGACGCAGAGTCTGTAGACTCTAGGAAGTTTATCTTTTTCACTAGGATTTTAGTCCGAGTACAATTCCATTCAACAGAAGTTAAGTGACGATAGCCTAGGAGATACACCTGTTCCCATGCCGAACACAGCAGTTAAGCCCTAGAACGCCTGAAGTAGTTGGGGGTTGCCCCCTGTTAGATACGGTAGTCGCTTAG
>NZ_JBIMJP010000035.1:0-1875 GCF_043674155.1 Streptococcus sp. A23
GAAACTACAACTTCTGAAGAAACGACGACTTCCGAAGAAACTACAACTTCTGTAGAAACAACTACTTCCGAAGAAACAACGACTTCTGAAGAAACGACGACTTCTGTTACACCTGCTAATGGTGATTCAGCTAAACCTAAGAAATCTAACTCTATCCTTCCAAATACTGGTTCATCTTCATCAATTGCGATCTTGATTGCTGGTTTAGCGGTATTTGCTTCTACTATTTTTTTAAAGAGAAGAAAATAAAGTGATTTAGCAAAACAATAATGGCTCTTTGTCAACAGTAGTGGGTAGACGAAATGTTTAGACCGAGAGAGGACGAACTTCGTTCTCTCTTTTTTTGGCTCTTTGTCAACTGTAACCGCCCAATAACAAAGTATATTGAAAAAGACTCCAAAGTCCTGTCGACTCTGCAAGCCTTTTCTATTTACATACTCTCTTATTTTTGTATCCCATGGCAAATAGGCCTCTAGCACCTCTTTTTTTGCGAGCGTCTCCTCGTTAGGTAAGTGTTCTAGAAGATAGGTCATATATTTCTCTGCATCTAGTCCATGTCGCTTAGCAGTTTCTAAAAGACTCCGAATGACAGCTGTCGACTTGGCTCCCTCAAAACTTTGGGAGAACAACCACCTTCACTTTGTCAATTCTAAGCTTAGGCTGAAACAGTCTATTCCCAGACTGTTTCACTCCCAAATGCCAAGATAGTACTTGACCGCTTTCATATCGAACAACACCTCAGCCGTGCTATGAACCGTGTCCGTATTCAAATTATGAATCAGTTCGACAGAAAATCCCACGAATACAAAGCGCTCAAACGCTACTGGAAACTGGTACAACAAGATAGCCGTAAACTTAGTGATAAGCGCTTCTATCGTCCGACCTTTCGCATGCACTTAACTAATCAGGAGATTGTCGCTAAACTAATCAGCTATTCTCAAGAACTACGGGAACATTACGAGCTCTATCAACTCTTGCTCTTCCACTTCCAAGAGAAGCAAGATGACCAGTTTTTTGGACTGATTGAGGAGAGGATTTCCAGCGTCAATCCTGTCTTTCAGACAGTTTCTAGAACATTTTTGAAGGACAGGGACAAGATTGTCAACGCCCTAAAACTGCCGTTCTCAAACGCTAAACAGGAAGCTACCAACAATCTCATCAAGGTCATAAAGCGCAATGCTTTTGGCTTCAGAAACTTTGAAAACTTCAAAACTCGCATTTTCATTGCTGTAAACATAAAACGAGAGAAGACAATTCCTGTCCTCTCTCGGTGTTAAATGGGTCGACCTTCTACAGTTGACAAAGAGCCCCCAAAAAGCCGAAAACGAGCAACTCCTAATTGGAATTGCTCGTTTTTTATATGCGAGTGGCTAGTTTTTGCCCAGCCCCTAGGTGTTAGCTTTTCGTCTAACCACTACAGTTGACAAAGAGCCTCTATATGACTAGATATATCAGATAGTAGAACCTCTTACTAAAAGGATAGCGAATCTTCCCCTTTCTATCGATGCAATCAAATAAATAGGAAGGATAAATTGAAATACAATTGATTATTCTTACTTATTGCGACGACGTTTTCCAACAAGTGCAAGAGCTGCTACAAGCATTGCTGCACCAAGTACAGTTGCTGAAGATGAAGCTTCACCAGTGTTTGGCAATTGGCCTGGAGATGCACTTGAAGGGGTTGCAGGTGTTCCTGGACGAGCTGGTTCAGGAGCAGCTGGGGTCATCGGTTTAGATGGTTCTTCTGGAGTATCTGGAGTATCTGGAGTATCTGGAGTAACTGGAATATAGTTGATAATTGTATCTGTTGTTGGATCATTTGGTACTGGTGGTGCTTCATAACCCTTCGTTGGATCTGCTGGATCGACTGGAGTC
>NZ_JBIMJP010000036.1:0-1422 GCF_043674155.1 Streptococcus sp. A23
AAGACATCCATGATGGCTTCGCCCTCACCCACAGAATAATGAAAACGAACATAAAGCCCTCACTAGGTGTATAATCTTAGTGAGGGCTTTGTGGTTGACGAGTTAATGATGTTAGTCATCGCGGGAAAAACTAACCCACTCTACTGACGAGCACCCCAAAATATGCGATAGGCATGAGTATAAAAATACGACTAAAAATCAGTAGATAAGCTCTCTAATTTTTAGAAGGAGGGAATTGTCATGGATGTTCTCTATCAATCTTGTGCAGGTATTGATATCCATCAAGCCAATATCGTTGTCTGTATCCTACATGGACCACTCACCTCAACTCGTCCAAAGCGTGAGACGGCTACGTTTGATACAACGACTAAAGGCCTACGTGCTTGCCACGATTTTCTCAGTCAATTTCATGTGGAAGCTGTTGGTATGGAAAGCACAGGTGTTTATTGGCGACCTGTCTGGCATGCTCTATGTGATGACTTCAAGTTGATACTCGCTCAACCAGCCCACATGAAGGCTATTCCAGGTCAGAAAACCGACAAGAAGGATGCTCACTGGATAGCCAAATTAACACGGATTGGGCTGCTTCCTCGGAGTTTCGTTCCCGATGAAACCATTCAAGAATTGAGGGAGTTGACCAGACAACGAAAACATTATGTGGAAAGTCGCAATCGAGAAACCAACCGTATCCATAAAATTCTTCAGTCAGGTGGCATCAAGCTAACAACCTATATCGAAGATATTATGGGGCTATCTGGTCGCAATCTCCTTCAGCTACTGGTTGATGGGACGCCTATTACACCTCGTATTGTCCATCAATCAGTTTACACCAGCTTGAAGAAGAAAGTGCCGCAGCTTCTGGAAGCCTTGGATGGCTATTTTTCTGACCATCACCGCTTCATGTTAAAGCAGTCCTTAGAGATTTATGATTTTTATCAGAAGCAGATTGAGTTGTTGGAAGAGCGAATGAATGTCTATCTATCACAATATGAAAACCATGTAGAAATATTGGATTCCATCCCAGGCATTGATGTCATTACAGCTTCTGTTATCATTTCTGAGGTTGGTGTTGACATGAGTCAGTTTCCCACTGCTGGACATTTAGCTTCTTGGACTGGACTTTGTCCAGGTAATAATGAGAGTGCTGGTAAAAAACGAAGTACTAAGATTCGACACGGAAATTCTTATTTGAAGAAATGTTTATGCCAGGCCGCTTTCGCTGTCAAAAAACAAAAAGGAAGTCCTCTAGCAGACCGATTTTATCAGATTCAAAGTCGGCGTGGTTCACAAAAAGCAACAATTGCACTCGCACATCAATTATTAAAAATAGCTTATATCCTTTTAAAAGAGCAGATAACGTATCCTGAATTTTTAGCACAGAAAAAGACTACTAGGGACGAGCTAGTAGCCTAACATAAAAAA
>NZ_JBIMJP010000037.1:0-1001 GCF_043674155.1 Streptococcus sp. A23
CACTCAATGGTCAGACAGGAGATGAGTTTGGCTATGATCCAGCAGCTAAGATCAAGGAATTCGAAAACCTCGGATACACCGTAGTTAACCGTGATAACTACAGCCCAACAGGTACCTTCGATAACATCGATGGCAACTCCCAAGACTTCACATACGAGTTGACACCAAAAGTAAGCCCAATCACCCCAACTGATCCAGGTAAACCAGGTCAACCGATCGATCCGAACAATCCAGATGGTCCAAAATGGCCAACTGATAAGGGTGTTGATGATGTGAGCCGTACGATTAGCCGTACTGTCACTTATGTCAAGGCTGAAGGTGGAGAAGCTGCACCAAGCTCAAGCAACACTGTTACCTTCGAACGTTCAGGTGAAATCAACCACGTTACAGGTGAAGTGACATGGCAAGCATGGACAGCTAAGGCCGGCGATGCGACCCTTGAAGGTCATCCATTACCTCTTGTGACAGGCTACTTGGCACAAAGCGCAACTAACAATGGCTCTGAAGTAGCTCCAAGTACTACAGCAGAAGCGGTTGTGGCTACAGAAGCAACTGGCAACATCACAGAAGAAGTAACTTATGTGAAACTTGGTTCATGGATTCCACAACCACCAACAGGTACAGTGGAAGTTCCACCAACTGTTTACCCTAACAATCCGGATGATCCGACAAAACCAGGTACAGACGTTCCAACGATTCCATACATCCCAGGTTATATCCCAGTAGGACCAGATGGTACAACTCCATTGACTCCAGTCGATCCAGCAGATCCAACGAAGGGTTATGAAGCACCACCAGTACCAAATGATCCAACAACAGATACAACGATTCCGTATGTGAAAGCAGCTCAAACAGGTAGTGTGAAATTCGTGGATACTAGCGATAATTCCGTTAAATTCACAGAAGCACTCAATGGTCAGACAGGAGATGAGTTTGGCTATGATCCAGCAGCTAAGATCAAGGAATTCGAAAACCTCGGATACACCGTAGTTAACCGTGAT
>NZ_JBIMJP010000003.1:0-157119 GCF_043674155.1 Streptococcus sp. A23
CATGAGAAGATTTCCTTTTTGATGAGTAGGTGGTACTCTTATCATATCAGGGAATCTTCTTTTTGACTTCTAGAAGTCTCACATCTATTGTAACGCTACAATTTTCAGGAAGCTTGAAGTTGAGAAAAATATTGAATTTTAGTGAATTTGTGATATAATAATAAATGGAGCAAGGTTCGTGCGTGAAGCGGGTCAGGGGAGGAATCCAGCAGCCCTAAGCGATGTCGAGTCTGTGCTCTTTTTGTATGTATTCTAAAAACCCTTTGAAATCAAGCTTTCAGAGGGTTTTATTGTCATATTTCTAGAAACAGGGGCAATTAGATTATTCGCATCATATTCGGTCTCTCGGGCTATTGGTGAGTACAAAAAATACGGCTGGATTTCCAAACCGCATTCTCTAGATTAGTCGACATAGAGTTTTGATTTATCGCTGAGCCAGCTGTAAAGGAGACCGATAAGGAGACCACCGCCGACGTAGTTTCCAAGTCCTGAGAAGAGGAAATTCCTTAGGACACTGAGGATAGTCATGCCCTCGACTGGACCACCATTTGAGAAAAGGGCCAAGGAGAAGGTAGAGAAGTTGGCAATAACGTGCTCAAAGCCTAGGAAGGCAAAGATAAAGATGATAAAGATGAGGGAAATAACACGGCCCGCATCGTCTTTCATGCGCATAGAGATAAAGACAGCGATGTTTACTACGATGTTGGCAAAGATACCCTCGACAAACTGTGTCAGAGGTGTTTTTGCCAGTTTTGCGACAACAGCTTCAATCAGGTAACTATCATGTTCCAAATGTCCAACCTGGTAAGGAGTTGTGAAGGAGAGCATATAGGCTACAATGACTGCCCCAACAAAGTTGAAAAAGATACAAGTAGCTAGAATCTTGAGGGCTGTTTTGGTAGGGATCACTTTACGGTGGATAGCAGAGGTCATGTACATCATATTAGAAGTGCCTAGTTCAGCGTTCATATAAAGAATCATGACCAAGCACCAGCCGAACATGAGTCCGTAGCTGAATTTACCGAGGCCATCTACAATATGATTGAGCTTATCAGCTGTATAAACTGAGATAGCCAAACCAATTGCTAGGTAAACACTGGCCATAGCTGAGCGAATTGCATAGGCGAAGAAGTTGTTTTCAATCAAGTCTGCTTTTTTCTTGATACTTTTATCAATATTGTAAATGAGCGTGTCATTTTGGGAAGCCATATAAATCTCCTTTGGCGCTTGAAAAATAGTGTAAGTAATCATATGTTTTCAGAAAGTAAACGTTTCACTTTCCAGTTAATGCTTTACTTTGTATATTATACTTGATAAAATGAAGAATATCAATAATATTTATAAATCGGAAGGAGAATTGAAATTTATGGATGCAACATGGACAGTGAAATATATCACTGAATTTCTGGCGACTGCCTTGCTTATTATTATCGGTAATGGTACAGTTGCTAACGTCGACCTCAAAGGTACCAAAGGGAACAACTCAGGTTGGATTTTGATCGCTATCGGCTACGGATTGGCTGTTATGATGCCAGCCCTTATGTTTGGTAATGTTTCTGGTAACCATATCAACCCAGCCTTCACACTTGGTTTGGCTGTTTCAGGTCTATTCCCTTGGGCACATGTGGCTCAATACATTATCGCTCAGGTATTGGGTGCAATGTTTGGTCAATTAGTCGTTGTCACCGTTTACAAACCATATTTCTTGAAAACAGAGAATTCAAACCATGTCTTGGGTTCTTTCTCTACTATCAATGCTTTGGACAATGGCAAAGCGGAAAGCCGTAAAGCAGCAACCATCAATGGTTTCTTGAATGAGTTTGTTGGGTCATTCGTCTTGTTCTTCGGTGCGCTTGCTTTGACAAAGAACTTCTTCGGTGCAGAGTTGGTTGGTAAGTTGATTGAGCAAGGCTATGATAAGACTGCTGCTGAAACAATGGTTGCGCCATATACTGCCGGTTCCATTGCAGTAGCCCATGTCGGTATCGGTTTCCTTGTTATGGCACTTGTTGCAGCGGTCGGTGGTCCAACTGGTCCTGGTCTCAACCCAGCGCGTGACCTTGGTCCTCGTATCGTTCACCATTTCTTGCCAAAATCAATTCTTGGTCAAGCCAAGGCTGATTCAAAATGGTGGTATGCATGGGTCGGCGTTGTTGCTCCAATCCTTGCGTCAATCGCTGCAGTTGCCCTGTTTAAATATTTGTATTTGTAATATGAAAAAGTCTGCTCGTCAGGCTTTTCTTTTTTTCTTGTTACGGTGAACTTGCAAGCTGTCTGCTCTGCTATTTTCCTAAAAACTATGCTAGAATATAGACAGAACAATCGGAAAAGAGGGCAGATTATGTCAGAAGTTATTGCATTTGGGTACGGGCGTGCACGGGCGGAAATCCAGCTCAAGCGCCTCAATCGGCACGGTGTGATTGCCGGGGCGACGGGGACAGGTAAGACGGTGACGCTCAAGGTTTTGGCGGAGCAACTGAGTGAGGCGGGCATTCCTGTCTTTCTATCGGACATCAAGGGTGACCTCAATAGTTTGGTCCAGGCCAATACCAAGGAAATTGACCCAAGTCGTTTGAAGCAGACTCAGTATGCAGATTATTCGCCGAGGAGTTATCCCGTTGAGCTGTGGGATGTTTTCGGTGAAAATGGGATTCCAGTACGGATGACTATTTCTGAGATGGGGCCGGTGCTTTTGACCCGTTTGCTGGGGCTCAATGATACGCAGGAATCCATTCTCAATATCGTCTTTAGTGTGGCGGATGAACGTGGTCTGCTGTTGCTGGACCTTATGGACTTGCGGGCCATGCTCAATTTTGTGGCTGAAAATGCTCAAGAGCTTAGTCAATATTACGGCAATATTCCAGCTCGTTCGGTCGGTGCCATCTTGCGGAGTTTGGTGGTCTTGGAACAGCAGAGCGGGAAACTGTTCTTCGGTGAGCCCAGCTTGGAGATTGCGGATTTGATGCGGACAACTGCTGATGGACAAGGGGTTATCAATGTCTTGCAGGCGACAGAACTTTTCAATCAGCCGACGCTTTATTCGACCGTTCTGCTCAGTCTTTTGTCGGAACTCTACGAAATTTTACCGGAAGTAGGCGACCTAGATAAGCCCAAGATGGTCTTCTTCTTTGACGAGGCCCATGTGCTCTTCAAGGATGCACCGAAGGTCTTGCTGGAGAAGATTGAGTTGATTGTTCGCCTGATTCGTTCAAAAGGTGTTGGTGTCTTTTTCGTTACGCAAAATCCGACCGATATTCCTGATAGCATCGCTAGCCAGCTGGGCAACCGTATCCAGCATGGGCTCCGTGCTTTCACACCTAAGGAACTGAAAACGGTGGCGACAGTGGCGGATACCTTCCGTCAAGAAGGAGCTGAGGACTTAGCCAAGGTCATTCAAGAATTGCAGGTCGGAGAGGCAGTTGTCTCGACCTTGCAGGCAGATGGAACACCAAGCTTTGCAGACCGGGTGATGATTTATCCGCCGAAGAGTCAGTTGGGAACAGCTGATGCGACTCTGGTCTTGTCTGCCATCAATAATTCTTCTCTGATGGACAAATATGCGGACGCGGTTGACCGAGAATCTGCCCATGAGCAAATTCTAGCGCTGACCCAAGAAAAAGAGGCGCAGTTGATCAAGCAAGCAGAGCA
The DNA here is from genome assembly GCF_043674155.1 of Streptococcus sp. A23. NCBI lineage: Bacteria > Bacillati > Bacillota > Bacilli > Lactobacillales > Streptococcaceae > Streptococcus > Streptococcus sp. A23. The sequence continues at coordinate 3,649 of NZ_JBIMJP010000003.1, forward strand.
GGCGGAGGCGGAAAAAGCCGCCAAAGAAACAGCAAAATTGGAAGAAAAGGCTGCCAAGGAAAGAGCAAAAGCAGAGGCCAAGGCCAGCAAACCAGCTGCCAAGCGTTCCGATTCGATGATGGACCGCTTTACCAAAAATCTCATGAGCCAAGTCGGCCGGGAAGTCGGGCGCGTGGTGACCAGAGGTATTATGGGCATGCTGAAAGGGAAGTAGGTCTGCTAAAACTGAGAACACACCGTCTCAGTTTTTCTTTGCTATTTCACTTGCTATTTGGCTGGAAATAGATTAAAATAATTTTATCACTAGTTAGCAAGGAGTTGGTTCTATGCCTCGTCAGATTCAGGAAATTCTCGACAACTACAAGCCTCAGCCTCTAGGTGAGAAAAGGTCTTTTGCGGTTTTTCTGCCTCTAGTCTGGTCAGATGATCAGTGGCAGGTTTTGTATGAAGTCCGATCGGAGTCTATTTCTCAACCTGGGGAGGTCTCTTTTCCTGGAGGAGGTATCGAAGAGGGGGAATCGGCTGAGACGGCGGTGGTCCGTGAGGTAGTAGAAGAACTGAATCTTGCAGAGGAATCTATAGAAATCTTAGGGGAAATTGACTATCTGGTCTTTGGCAAATCAACTATCCGCTGTTTTGTCGGTCGCTTAAACATAGACTGGAAAGAGATTGTACCCAATGAAGAGGTGGCCCGCTTGTTCACCGTGCCTCTGGCAACACTCCTTGAGCAGGACCCAATCTACTATCCCCTCTATCTTCGTCTGGATCCGGAGCAAGATTTTCCATTCGAGCGAATTCGTGGTGGTCGGGACTACCCTTTCAAGCACCACAAACGGTCTATCCCCTTTTATGATAACCTGCCAGAAACAGTTTGGGGAATCACGGCTCAATTTACCCATTGCTTTACAGAAATCATCAGGACAAGCCAGATTGATTTAGAAATGGGAGAGTCAAGGTAAAGTTGACTAGAGCAGAGTGAAGTATAGCTCTGTTGCTCTGGATTCTCTAGGCTATCTGGAAAATGTTACCAAAAAATGCTAATGGAAACTGGACTTTGTGCCAGTTTCTTTTGGTTGCTGCAGCTGATTGTTCGTACTTGGTCTTAGATTGATCATTATCTTGTGAAAAATTTTTCTTTGAATGGGAAAAATGTTAAAAATATGGTACAATTGAAAGGTAAAAATTTTTTAAGGAGTCTAACAAATGGCTAAATTGACTGTTAAAGACGTTGAATTGAAGGGCAAAAAAGTCCTTGTCCGTGTGGACTTTAACGTTCCTTTGAAAGATGGCGTTATCACTAACGACAACCGTATTACAGCAGCTCTTCCAACAATCAAGTATATTCTTGAGCAAGGTGGACGTGCAATTCTTTTCTCTCACCTTGGTCGTGTGAAAGAAGAAGCTGACAAAGAAGGTAAATCATTGGCTCCTGTAGCAGCTGACTTGGCAGCTAAATTGGGTCAAGACGTTGCTTTCATCGCTGGTGCTACTCGTGGTGCTGAATTGGAAGCAGCAATCAACGCATTGGAAGATGGACAAGTTCTCCTTGTTGAAAACACTCGTTTCGAAGATGTTGATGGTAAGAAAGAATCTAAAAACGACGAAGAACTTGGTAAATACTGGGCATCACTTGGTGATGGTATCTTCGTTAACGATGCCTTTGGTACAGCTCACCGTGCACACGCATCAAACGTTGGTATCTCAGCAAACGTAGAAAAAGCAGTAGCTGGTTTCCTTTTGGAAAACGAAATTGCTTACATCCAAGAAGCTGTTGAAACTCCAGAGCGCCCATTCGTGGCAATCCTTGGTGGTTCAAAAGTATCTGATAAGATCGGTGTTATCGAGAATCTTCTTGAAAAAGCTGACAAAGTTCTTATCGGTGGTGGTATGACTTACACATTCTACAAAGCTCAAGGTATCGAAATCGGTAACTCACTTGTAGAAGAAGATAAGCTTGATGTGGCAAAAGCACTTCTTGAAAAAGCTAACGGTAAATTGATCTTGCCAGTTGACTCAAAAGAAGCAAATGCATTTGCTGACTACACTGAAGTGAAAGATACTGAAGGTGAAGCAGTAGACCCAGGTTTCCTTGGTCTTGATATCGGTCCAAAATCTATCGCTAAGTTTGACGAAGCCTTGACTGGTGCGAAAACAGTTGTTTGGAACGGACCTATGGGTGTATTTGAAAACCCAGACTTCCAAGCTGGTACAATCGGTGTAATGGACGCTATCGTGAAACAACCAGGCGTGAAATCAATCATCGGTGGTGGTGACTCAGCAGCAGCAGCTATCAACCTTGGCCGTGCAGACAAGTTCTCATGGATCTCAACTGGTGGTGGTGCATCAATGGAACTCCTCGAAGGTAAAGTGCTTCCAGGTCTTGCTGCTCTTACTGAAAAATAATTTCAATAAACTTGAAGGCTAAAATGCAACGGAAATCCGTTGCATTTTGTGCATCGCGTAGAGTTTCTACGAAGCTAAGCGAGTTAGAAAGTCTAGCAAGGTGAAAAGTATTGCCAGGACTTGCAGCTTTGACAGAAAAATAATAAATGCGACGTAAAGAGTTGGGCAACCAGCTCTTTTCTGCATTTCTTGGGATAATGGGTTCATTTTACTTAAAATCATGTTAGAATAGAGTTATGTTTAAAAAATATGCATTTGATCCGAAAAAGTTTAGATTGGGAATGCGGACCTTTAAATCCGGTTTAGCTGTTTTTTTAGTTATAGTGCTTTTTGGTTATATGGGCTGGCAGGGTATTCAGATTGCTGCCTTGACAACGGTCTTTAGCTTGCGTGAAGACTTTGACCGAAGTGTGCATTTCGGGACTTCTCGCGTGTTAGGAAATACTATTGGCGGTTTTTATGCCATGATATTCTTTTTGCTAGATAGGTTGTTTTCTGATCAGTTCTGGGTGACGGCTGTTTTTGTCCCGATATTTGTCATGCTGACTATTATGACCAATGTGGCTATGAATAACAAGGCTGGGATTATTGGCGCAGTATCAGCCTTGCTGATCATTTCTTTGTCAATCCCGTCAGGTGATACCATTCAGTATGTTTTTATTCGTGTTTTTGAAACTTTTATAGGCGTTTTTATTGCAATACTTGTAAACTATGATTTGAATCTCCTGAAAAAACGATTTCAAAAACAATGATGTTATAAAATCTAACATTACCTATTGACCGATACAAGAATTTCCCCTATAATAGTGAGCAGAAAGGAGTTCATTATGAGAGAAAAAGAGTTCCGTCGTTCCTTAGCCATTTTTCCGATTGGCAGTGTCATGAAGTTGACTGACTTAACAGCCCGTCAGATTCGGTATTATGAAGATCAGGGTTTGATTAAGCCAGATCGAAATGAAGGGAATCGTCGCTTGTATTCTCTAAATGATATGGACTTACTTCTTGAAATCAAGGATTTTCTAGCTGAAGGTTTGAATATAGCTGCGATTAAGAAGGAATATGCAAATCGTGAAGCGAAAGCTAAGGTTCAAAAACAACAGAAAACCTTGACGGACGAAGATGTCCGTCGTATCTTACATGATGAATTCAGTCGGCAAGGGCGCTTTTCAAGTCCTAGTTCCATTTTCCGTTCATCGTAATTACTTTTTAAATAGAGGAGAAAACTAATGGCATTCACAGTGGCAGATATCAAACGCGATATTAAAGAGAAAAACGTTACCTTCCTGCGTCTGATGTTCACAGATATTATGGGAGTAATGAAAAACGTAGAGATTCCAGCAACTGATGAGCAGGTTGAAAAGGTATTATCAAACAAGGTCATGTTTGATGGTTCATCAATCGAAGGATTTGTACGTATTAATGAATCAGATATGTATCTTTACCCAGACTTGAATACTTGGACAATCTTCCCCTGGGGTGACGAAAATGGTTCAGTAGCAGGTTTGATCTGTGATGTTTATTCAACTTCAGGTGAGCCATTTGCAGGTGATCCTCGTGGTAACTTGAAAAAAGCCCTTCGCCACATGGAAGAACTTGGATTTTCTTCATTCAATTTGGGTCCAGAGCCAGAATTCTTCCTCTTCAAGATGGATGAGCAAGGAAATCCAACTCTTGAAGTGAACGATAAGGGGGGTTATTTTGACCTTGCTCCAACAGATTTAGCAGATAATACACGTCGTGAAATTGTGAATGTCCTTACTCAAATGGGCTTTGAAGTAGAAGCGAGTCACCATGAGTGTGCCGTTGGTCAGCATGAGATTGATTTCAAATACGATGATGTTTTGAGTGCTTGTGATAAGATTCAGCTCTTCAAGTTGGTTGTTAAAACAATTGCCCGTAAACATGGTATGTATGCAACCTTTATGGCTAAGCCAAAATATGGTATCGCTGGTTCAGGTATGCACTGTAATATGTCACTCTTTGACAAGGATGGAAACAATGCTTTCTTTGATCCAGAAGATCCACGTGGTATGCAATTGTCAGAAACAGCCTATCACTTCTTGGGTGGTTTGATCAAGCATGCTTACAACTATACTGCTATCACAAACCCAACTGTAAACTCCTACAAGCGTTTGGTTCCAGGTTTTGAAGCTCCTGTTTATATCGCTTGGGCTGGTAAAAACCGTTCTCCATTGGTTCGTGTTCCAGCTTCTCGTGGTATGGGTACTCGTTTGGAATTGCGCTCCGTTGATCCAACTGCTAACCCATACTTAGCTATGGCTGTTCTTTTAGAAGTAGGACTAGAGGGTGTTGAGAATAAGATTGAGGCACCAGCACCAGTTGAAACCAACATCTATGCAATGTCTGATGAAGAGCGTCGTGAAGCAGGCATCACTGATCTTCCTTCAACTCTGCACAATGCCCTCAAGGCTCTCCGCAAGGACGAAGTGGTGCGTGCAGCCCTAGGTGAGCACATCTACACCAACTTCATTGAAGCTAAGAAAATTGAGTGGGCAAGCTACGCAACCTACGTTTCTAAGTGGGAAATTGATAACTATTTGGATATGTATTAAACAAAGGACCCCGACGGGTCCTTTGTTCACGAGCTGAGAAATTAGAAAGCGAGTAATGGCTCAAGTGACCATTTTTTCATGAGCTTGAAAATCAGAGAGCGAGTAACGGCACTAAGACCATTTTTTCATGAGCTTGAAAACTAGATGGCGAATTGGACCCTGACGGGTCCTTTATTCATGAGCTGAGAAATTGGAAGTCGAGTCATGATCTAGTGGAGAGAGATTTAACCCTATCAGTCAAGCCAACCAGATGTAGCTAGCCTGATTTGTTTGGTCAATTGTAGCAACTGTATTATTTAACAAAGGTAAGCTAGATTAAGCAAAAATCCCACAGGTATAACCTCTGGGATTTTAGTATGTTATTGATCAGGAGTGAGAATCATTGGGATAATGATTGGTTCACGTTCTGTTTTTTCGTATAGGAATGGTCGTAGGGCGTTGACGATGGCTCCGTTGACCGTTTGGATATTGGCATCTTTATTGCGCATGGCAATTCGGATAGCGTTGAAAAGGACGCGTTGACTTTCGCGAATAAGTTCACCAGATTCGCGCATATAGATGAAGCCTCGGCTGAGTATGTCAGGTCCTGCTAGAATCATCTTGGACTTGAAGTCAACGGTTGCGACTGCAAGGACCACGCCGTCTTCTGAGAGGTCTCGGCGGTCTTTGAGGACAGCTGCTCCGATTTCACCAATACGGTTTCCGTCCACATAGATGTCTTGAGCATTGAAGTGCCCTGCTAAGCGTGCAGAATCCTTGGTCAGCGCTAGGACATCGCCGTTTTCCATGATGAAGATGTTGTCTTTTGGAACACCAGTATCTACAGCTAGGCTGGCATGGATTTTTTGCATGCGGTATTCGCCATGGACAGGCATGAAGTATTTTGGCTTGATCAAGCGGAGCATGAGTTTTTGCTCTTGCTGGCCACCGTGTCCAGAGGTATGGATGTTGTTAATCTTACCATGAATGACATCGACACCGGCTTCAATCAAGATATTGATGAGCTTGTTGACACCTGTGGTATTTCCCGGAATCGGCGAAGATGAGAAGATAACCGTATCGCCTGGCTGGAGTTGGACCTGACGGTGGGTACCGTGGGCGATGCGGGAGAGGGCAGCCATAGGCTCACCCTGGCTACCTGTACAGAGAATCATAATCTCGCTGGCAGGGAATTCTTTGATCTCGTTTGGCTCGATGAAGGTATCCTTAGGTACCTTGATGTAGCCGAGCTCGATACCATTGACGATAGCTTTTTCCATGGAGCGTCCAAAGACAGCGATTTTGCGTCCTGTCTTGACTGCGGCATCTGCTGCTTGTTGGAGACGGAAGATGTTGGAGGCAAAGGAAGCAAAGATGATGCGTCCGTGGATGCCTTCAATCAATTTCATGATGGATTGACCGACCACTTTTTCCGAGTTGGTAAAGGTTGGAACTTCGGCGTTGGTAGAGTCGGAGAGGAGGCAGAGAACGCCTTCTTCACCGAGAGCAGCCATGCGGTGCAAGTCTGCGGGCTCGCCAACTGGAGTGAAGTCGAACTTAAAGTCACCGGTACAGACGATTTTTCCTTGAGGGGTATCAACGACGATACCAAGTGGTTCTGGAATGGAGTGGGTGGTACGGAAGAAGCTGACTTTGAGGTGCTTGAAAGTCAACTCAGTCTTGTGGTTGATTTCATGCAAAGTCGCATCACGGAGCAGTCCGTGTTCTTCCAATTTGCCACGGATAAGGGCGAGGGCTAAAGGTCCAGCATAGATTGGGACATTGGCTTGCTTGAGCAAGAAGGGAATGCCTCCGATATGGTCTTCGTGCCCGTGGGTAATGACCAGACCTTTAACACGGTCTAGGTTTTCAACGATGTAGGAGTAGTCTGGGATAACGTAGTCGATACCCAATAGGTCATCTTCTGGGAACTTGATACCGGCATCGACGATGAGAATTTCATCCTTATACTCGATACCGTAGGTATTTTTCCCGATTTCTCCCAAACCACCGATGGCGAAAACGCCAACTTCATGAGGTTTTAGATTGACTGATGACATGGATTAAAACTCCGTAATTTTGAAATCTGCGTGCTCTTTCTCATACTCAAGATGATTGTCTGATAAGAGGTCGATAAATTCGATGTTGTATTCAGGGCGGTTGGTTTCCACCAATTCACGCGCGATAATACGACCTTCCAATTCTGATGTTGCATCGATGTCTAGATAAAGAGCGCGTGTTTGCTCGCGACGTGGGCTAATTTTTGATTCTTGATAGAATACTTTATAAATCATGTGTAGTATAGTTCCTTTCTTTTTGACTGGCAACTATGAAAAAAGCCCCAAACAGTTGGGTCTGTCTGGTAATGCCTATTCAATTTTTTCGAGTTGTCAAATTATTCAGTCTAAATGTACTCTTCATTATACCATAAAATATGCTGATGGTAAAAGGGTTAGATAGGAAAATGGAAAAGTGTCATGATTTTCAGAAACAAGAACAAAAACAGTAGAATAATATACAGAATTGACGGATATATATCTGTAAAGTATAATATATGTGAGAGGCATCATTTGACGAGAGAGGAGGTAATTTATGGATGCAGTACCAAAAATAGGATTGGGAGAATTTTACAGGGAACTCCGTCGTTCTCGCTTGGTCAAACAAAAGGATGTTGTCGGTGGAGACTTTACAGCAGCCCAGCTATCACGCTTTGAGTCTGGAAAATCTATGTTGGCAGCGGATAAGTTAATCACAGCAGTCGAGGGTATCAACATGACCATGGAGGAGTTTACCTACAAATACCATGGCTACAAGGAGGCAGCTCATATCGAGCTGGCTAATCTGATTTCAGATTTGTATTACCGACAGGATAGGGATGAGCTAGAGGCTTTATTGGAGTCAGATCTCTTGAAAGCTGAGGGAAATCTCTATGCTAGGTTAAATGGAATAGTCATCAAGGTAGCACTGGCTGCCTTAGATGGTCAATCTGATTTTGACGATGAGGATAGAGAGTTTCTCTCAGATTATCTCTTTGCCATTGAGGAGTGGACGAGTTTTGAGTTGTATTTATTTTTGAATGCGCAAATGTTGTTGAATAATCGGATGTTATTGTATTTTGCTCATGACTTATGTAAGGAAGAAAAATCTTTTAATAAACTTAGGAAACATCAGGAACTTATAAAATCTACGTTACTCAATACGATTTCGGAATTATTTGATAGAGGAATATACTCTCAAGTTTCCTATTACTTAGATAAAATGGAGTCTATGATTAGTTTTAAAGATACCTTTGTAAAGATAATGGCTCGCTATTATCGTCTGCTATTGGACTATATCGAAAATGGTCGTTCAGACAAAGAAAAAGAGATAATCGAAACCTACATTCAATCTATACAGGAATTGATAGATGATCAGACAGCTTCGATTATCCGGGTTCATTTTTTAAGATTTGAGTCTTAAAAATAAGAAGTTAGGAGAATGGGGACAGGATTGGATAATGGGTCAATAACGATTGGAATTGATAGCAACAAAGCGAGTACAATAATTGATATATTCTTTTTCATAGAACGCACCTCTTTTTCTTTTTAGTATAGCACAACATTTTATTTGTTAAAATGACTTACATATTTGTAAGTTTAAAAAATTGACTTACAGATTTGTAAGTGGACTTTATTTCGTTTTGAAGATGATACAATGTAGATGTACTATAAAAAAGATAGGAGTAGTTTTATGAAAAAGAAGTTCTTAGCAGTTACTATGCTGTTTTCATTGGTTTTTCCAGCTTCTTTAGTGTTTGCTGAGTCTCATGGAGACCACTCTAGTCACGGAGACCATTCTGAGGCTGTTGTTATTAGTGAAATGGCTGAAGGTCAGTTGATTGTGGAGCAACAAATAGAGGTTGCAGCACAGACGGAGCCTCTATATAGTTTTGAAGAAATCTTAGATCTACCAAATGAGGCTTTTCCGAATGCGACTCCTGATGAGGTGGAGAGTATTAAAGGTATGATTGAAGCCACTATGGATTACAATCATTCTGATATGAAGGTACCGTTATCAATGGTATATATTGATAAGACCGCAGAAAATTCAGATGCAATTCTTTCAGGCGGTGGTCTTCCATACTGTTTAGATGATAATGGTTGGGGATACCAAAATTTTATTACCTCAGATTGTAACATAGCTATGGCAGTTGTTAGCCAATGTGTTTATGAATCTATCATTAAGAATCCCAATTTGCGTTACTGTAGAGCGGATTTATATAGAAATTGTTCTCCTAGGATTGGTCACAGTCCATATTGGCATAGACATTAATAAATGTGTTTGTATAAAATTAGAAGGAGTTGCAGGTTGATTCAAAAAATACTAAGACTGTTTGGGCTTGTTAGTTGTCTTCTTGCCTTGGTTTGTGCGGTGGTATTTAGAGAGGGGCTGGTTTCCAATCCACTTGGTCAATTTTCGGGTTTTCCACTTAACCACCAGCATACAGGTTGGGGAACATCGCGTTATTATCCCAACATTGATCCGACAGCAAAGCCGACTCAGGAGGTCAGAGTTGCTATCATTGACTCTGGTATAAGGGAAGAAGCGGTAGATGAGTTTTATGTTGAGGATATGCAAGTTTTTTCCACTTCAACCTCTGTCTTTGATACCATTGGTCACGGGACAAAGATTGCCAGTATCATTGGTGCTAAGAATAATCATGTGCTAACGCTGGGATTGAGCCCGGAAGCAAGATTGTTTTCCTACAAGGTAACGGATGATGACGGGACGATAAAAAATGACTACCTTGTCAAAGCTGTTCAGCAGGCTATTGAAGATCATGTTGATGTTGTGAATCTGAGTATGGTGGTGACCAATCCAAGTAAAGAATTGGAAGATGTGGTTGAAGCCTACCTTCAACAAGGTGGCTATATGGTTGTCCCAGCTTATGATTTGAAAAAGGTAGAGGCCCTAAACCCTCTTTTGACGATTGAAGGGGTTGTCTCCGTAGGTACCTACAATGAATTTTTTACGTTATTGAATCCGCAGGAAGAGATTGCTTACTACGCACCGTACTCTCAAGAAACGCTGTCAATGGAAAACAGGATTGTACGAAGCGAGGGTTCCTCTTTTAGCACGGCCTTTGTTTCGGGGACAATTGCCCACTTGCTCTCCGTCGGACAAACCGATGCAGAAATCACCAAGCAACTAGATGACTTTTTTAGTGCACGGTCTGTGAAGAGCAAGCAGTCTCCATTGTTGGCTGGTTATGAAACGCATCAAGCTTTGGTAAATAACAGCTACACAGTGCTCTCTCTATCTCTGATAGGTCTTCTTGTTTTCCAGACAATCCTAGGGATACTCACCGCGAGAAAAGAGAGTGAGGTGCGGGGTGCTTATATGCGGTACATCGTTGTAACGGACGTGTTACTGGTTATTCTTGCCTTGTTAATTTTGCCGACTCAAATGTGAGGTGTTAGATGGAATTAATTTCAATTGTGTTCGTTGTCCTTATTGTTGGAGTTCAAGTCTATTTTTCGACAAGGTACTTTGCTAAGGCTACTTCCAAGCTACAAAAAGGATTTGTCGTCGTAACGTCCCTCTTTCAAATTGTATTTTCAATCTGGTTGATGCTGTTTGTTACACTGGGATATTTCGGTAGTATTCATTTTTGATGAGATTTTTTTGCCTCCTATACTCATAGGAGGTTTTCTATATTTGAAAAATTCCCCAAGTTAGCATACAATAGAGAGTAGCATTGTAAAGAAAGAGAAACTTATGAAAATACTAGCTTTAGACAGCTCCGACCAGGCTTTATCAGTTGCCTTGGTGGAGGACGGTCGTTTGCAGGCGGAAACCCTGCTGGCTGTTAAGAAAAATCATAGTATCAGCCTCATGCCTGTGGTCGATTTTTTAGTGGCACAGGTGGGCTGGATGCCCAAAGACTTGGAGCGGATTGTGGTCGCTCAGGGACCGGGCTCCTACACGGGTCTTCGGGTGGCGGTGGCGACTGCCAAGACCCTGGCCTACACCCTCAAGATCGACTTGGTGGGGCTATCCAGTCTTCAGTCCCTGGTTCCGCCTAGCCTGACGGGTCTGGTGGTCCCCCTCATCGATGCCCGTCGTAACTGCGTCTATGCAGGTGTTTATGAAAATGGCAGAGCAGTCGAGCCAGACCGCTACTGGTCTTTTGAAGACTTGCTTTCTAGCCTGTCTGGCAAGGAAAATATCACCTTTGTCGGCGAGGTAGAAAACTTTATGGAGCAAATCGAGCAAGCTCTACCGACTGCCCATTATCAAACTAGTCTGCCGTCTGCCTATCAGCTGGCGGTGATTGGTCAAGACTTGCCAGCAGTAGATGTCACCAGCTTTGAGCCAAACTATCTCAAGCGAGTAGAGGCAGAGGAAAACTGGCTCAAGGACAACCAAGCTGGCTTAGAAAGTTATATCAAGCGTGTATGATAGAGATTAAACACTACGACGGTCAGGAAAATCTGGCAGAGGCTGTTTTGGCAGTTATGCAGTCGGTTTATGAGCAGTCTCCATGGACCTTGGAGCAAATTGCCTCCAGTATGGCTAGTCAGGATGAAGATTACTATCTGGCCTATGAGGGTCAGGAGTTGGTCGGATTTTTGGCTGTTCAAACGGTGCTGGATGAGATGGAAATCTTGCAGATTGCTGTCAAGGCTGATTTTCAGAGGTTGGGAATCGCCAGTCAACTGATGGCTGCTGTGATGGACTGGGAGGGGGACATTTTTCTCGAAGTGAGGGAATCCAATGCCCCAGCCCAAGCTCTTTATAGACGCCAGCATTTTACCAAAATAGGAAAACGAAAGAACTATTACCACAGTCCGATTGAGGACGCAGTGGTGATGAAGAGAGAGTGGAATGGAAGATAGATTGATTTTGGCCATCGAGACGTCCTGTGATGAGACGTCAGTGGCGGTTTTACGAGGTGAAGCGGAGCTTTTGTCCAATGTGATTGCCAGTCAGGTTGCCAGCCACCAGCGTTTTGGGGGTGTGGTGCCCGAGGTGGCTAGCCGCCACCATGTGGAGGTTATCACGGCTTGCATCGAGGAGGCTTTGCTTGCGGCTGAGGTAACGGTTGAGGACTTGTCAGCGGTGGCGGTAACCTACGGTCCAGGCTTGGTCGGGGCACTCTTGGTCGGGATTTCAGCGGCCAAGGCTTTTGCCTGGGCACATGGTTTGCCTTTAATTCCTGTTAATCATATGGCGGGGCATTTGATGGCGGCGCGTGCGGTTAAGGAGTTGGAATTTCCCTTGCTGGCGCTCTTGGTCAGCGGCGGACACACGGAGTTGGTCTATGTGTCTGAGGCGGGCGATTACAAAATTGTCGGTGAGACGCGCGATGATGCGGTCGGTGAGGCTTATGACAAGGTCGGTCGCGTTATGGGCTTGCCTTATCCGGCTGGTCGTGTCATCGATGAGTTGGCACATGAGGGGCAAGACATCTATGACTTCCCTCGGGCTATGATTAAAGAGGATAATTTGGAATTTTCTTTCTCTGGACTCAAATCCGCTTTTATCAACCTCTACCACAATGCCCAGCAGAAAGGGGAAACCTTGTCCAATGCGGACCTGTCAGCCTCTTTCCAAGCCTGTGTTATGGATATCCTCATGGCCAAGACCAAGAAGGCCTTGGAGCAATACCCTGTCAAGACCTTGGTCGTGGCGGGCGGTGTAGCAGCCAATCAGGGCTTGCGGGAGCGGTTGGCGGCTGAAATCAAGGATGTGGAGGTCATCATTCCCCCGCTTCGCCTCTGCGGTGACAATGCTGGTATGATTGCCTTGGCTGCGGTTAGTGAGTACAACAAGGAAAACTTTGCTGGTTGGGATTTGAATGCCAAACCAAGTCTGGCTTTTGAAAATTTGTAAGAGTTTCGTGAGAGGTTGGACGTTTGCCCAGCCTCTTGTTATCGATAGGAGAAGATATGAAGGATATGAATTTTCGGTCGGGCATGGAAGCAGCTCTGCCGATGGTTTTGGGTTATGCTAGCATCGGTTTTGCTTGCGGGGTGGTCTCGGTCAATTCAGGGATTACAGCCGTTGAGATGGGGCTGATGAGTCTCTTGGTTTACGCGGGGAGTGCCCAGTTTGTCATGTGTGCTATGATTTTAGCTGGGGCCCCGCTTTTGTCCATTGCGGTGACGGTGTTTTTTGTTAATATCCGCCATTTTTTGATGAGTTTGCACACGACAACGATTTTTCAAGGCAATAGCCTGGGTTCTAATATTTTGATAGGTTCCCTCTTGACGGATGAATCTTATGCGGTGCTTTTGCGAAAGCATGTTGAGGAAAAGCAGATTGCGCCCAGCTGGATGTATGGCAATAATCTAGCCAGCTATGCCTCTTGGTTTATCTTTACAGTTTTGGGAAATGTGCTGGGCGGTTTGATTGCTAATCCTGAGGCTTTGGGCTTGGATTTTGCTTTGATTGCCATGTTTGTTGGGATTTTTTCTGGCCAATTGGAGGCTATGGCTCGGCAACTTCCTATGAAGAAGATTGGTTTGATTATGCTTTCGGTTTTGGTGGTTTATGTTGGCTTGGCAAGCCTAGTCTCGTCTTATTTGGCGGTCTTGTTGGCGACGCTTGTTGGATGTACAGTGGGGGTGATGGTTGATGGTCAATAAAACTATATTTTTGATTATTCTAGCTGCGGCTGCGGTGACTTGGTTTCCGCGGGTTCTCCCGTTTGTCTTGACTCAAAAAAAAGGTTTGCCTGATAGACTGGTCAAGTTTCTCAGCTTTTTGCCGCTGACCATTATCTTTGCATTGACCTTATCTAGTATCATGGACGAGGAGGTTGGACGGTTGCCGAGCTTCTTGCCGGTAGAAAGCCTAGCTTTACTTCCAACTTTTTGGGTGGTTCTCAAGACGAAAAACATCTTGCTTGCGGTCCTGGTTGGTGTTCTGACGACGGCGCTGCTAAGATTGGTATTTATATAGAAAAAGGAAGGGCTGGCTCTCTTCCTTTGCTTAGCGATTTTCTTGCCTCCACTTAGACGGCGATTGGTGATAGTGACGTTTGAAAGCAGTGGAATAATTGGATTGAGGATGGGTCTGTTGGTTTAATTTCTTAATGCTCATGAATCTCTTGCATTTTTATAAAATAAGTTATATAATAAGAACGTTGAAAACTAACTTGCAAATCTACAAGTTATATTTTTCACAAAAAGGATTAAAAGGCTTGCCTTTTAAAATAAAGAACTCGATTTTCATAAGGAGGAAATCATTCATGGTAGTTAAAGTTGGTATTAACGGTTTCGGACGTATCGGTCGTCTTGCTTTCCGTCGTATCCAAAACGTAGAAGGTGTTGAAGTTACTCGTATCAACGACCTTACAGATCCAGCAATGCTTGCACACTTGTTGAAATATGACACAACTCAAGGTCGTTTCGACGGTACTGTTGAAGTTAAAGACGGTGGTTTTGAAGTTAACGGTAAATTCGTTAAAGTTTCTGCTGAGCGTGAGCCAGGAAACATTGACTGGGCTACTGACGGTGTAGATATCGTTTTGGAAGCAACAGGTTTCTTCGCTTCTAAAGAAAAAGCTGAGCAACACATCCACGCTAACGGTGCTAAAAAAGTTGTTATCACTGCTCCTGGTGGTAACGATGTTAAGACTGTTGTATTTAACACTAACCACGACATCCTTGATGGTACTGAAACAGTTATCTCAGGTGCTTCATGTACTACAAACTGTTTGGCTCCAATGGCTAAAGCTCTTCATGACAACTTCGGTATCGTTGAAGGTTTGATGACTACAATCCACGGTTACACTGGTGACCAAATGGTTCTTGACGGACCACACCGTGGTGGTGACCTTCGTCGTGCTCGTGCTGCTGCTGCAAACATCGTTCCTAACTCAACTGGTGCTGCTAAAGCTATCGGCTTGGTAATCCCAGAATTGAACGGTAAATTGGACGGTGCTGCACAACGTGTTCCAGTTCCAACAGGATCTGTAACTGAATTGGTAGCTGTACTTGACAAGAACGTAACTGCTGAAGAAGTTAACGCTGCAATGAAAGCTGCTTCAAACGAATCTTATGGTTACACTGAAGACCAAATCGTTTCTTCAGATATCGTAGGTATCTCATTCGGTTCATTGTTCGACGCAACTCAAACTAAAGTTCTTGACGTTGACGGCAAACAATTGGTTAAAGTTGTTTCATGGTATGACAACGAAATGTCTTACACTTCACAACTTGTTCGTACTCTTGAGTACTTCGCAAAAATCGCTAAATAATCCTTAGTGAAAATCGAAGAGGCTTCGGCCTCTTCGGATTGCAGACAAACATCGTTTTGGTGTTTGTCTTTTTTACTGTTTTTAGAGAAAAATGGCTGTTTTGATGCTGAAACCACCTCATCTGGACAAAATAAAAAGGCTCTCCTGCCATCATTTTAACCAGTTTTTTGAGATTTAAGCACGCCAAAGAGTTCTATCTAAAACAAGAAGACTTGACTAGGATTAAGTTCAACGTATCTTCTCAAGGGTTATGTCAACACCGTCTTTTTAAATACAGTTAAAAGGTCTAATAAATAGGCCTTTTTATAATAAAAAAACAGATTCGCGGATCATTCAGAAAATTCTTGTAAAATAATGTGATGAAAGGGCTTTACTTTTTAGTAGTAAATAATATATAATAACACCAAGAAAACGTTTGCATATTTTGGCTAGAAAATAAGAGAGGAGATATATGACGACGTTGGCAGATGTGGCGAAAAGGGCCAATGTTTCAAAGATGACAGTTTCCAGGGTTCTGAATCATCCAGAACTCGTTACGGAAGAGTTAAAACAGATGGTCTTGTTAGCAATGAAAGAGTTAGATTATCAACCGAATGTTGTGGCAAAAGCCCTTGCACAACAACGAACTCTGACAGTCCAGGTCATTATCTTAGAGGAAATGGAGACTGTCGAGCCTTATTATGCTGAGTTGATAGCAGGAATTTCACTCGGACTGAGCGAAAAAAACTATACAATGCAAATTGTGACGGATCGGAATCAAGTGACAGAACAATGTGACGGCTACATTGTCACGGGCGCGCGTATAGAAGATTATGGCTGGTTGCGGAGTTTGTTGAAACCCGTAGTCTTATTTGGCGAAAATATGGTGGGACTTCCGTTTGTAGATACACACAATAAGGAAGCAACCTACCAAGCAAGTCGTTTTGCCTTTGAGAAAAGCTATGAACAGGTCGTATTTGTTGGGATAGATTTGCCAGATGCCTTTGCACAATCTAGGGAAGCTGGGTATGTAGAGGCAATGGAGGAATTGGGACATCCCCCTAAAATTTATCGTCTAGAAAACAGGTCTAGGGTATCAGAAGACTTTGTAAGACAATTGGACTTGTTATCACCCAATACTTGCTTTATATGTGCTTCTGATCGCATAGCGCTTGGTATTGAGCGGGGGTTATTGTTTTCATCAAAGAGAGTCCCAGAAGATTATGGGATTATTGGATTTGATGGAATCTTTATTGACCGCGTTTCTCGTCCTCAATTAACCACTATGCGGCAACCGTTCCGAAAAATGGGGAGAATTACTGTTAAGCAGTTAATGACTCTGGTGGAGGGCTGTGAATTAAAGGAACAAAAGCGATTTTGCCAAGCTAGCTTGGTAGTGAGAGAAAGTACTAGAGCATAAAATGAATGATGCTACATAACTAATAGAGGGGTTGTTAAATCCAGTGTTGATGGGTACGATGACTGGGTAAATAAAGAGTACAATCCCTTTTTTGATTAAGAAAGCTGTTACCGATAACAATTAAGAAAACGTTTGCAAAAGAAAATATTTTTTATATACTATTATCATATTATACATACCAAAGGAGTACGGCATGAATAGAAAACGTTTGCGTTTAGTAAAAAAATCACCAATGTTTGAAAAAAAAGTTATTTTCGGAATTCGTAAGTTTACGATAGGAGTTGCGTCCGTCGGTATAGCGACAGCCTTTTTAATGTCTGGACCTGGTCAAACAGTTCATGCTGAGGAAGTGGCTACTCCTGTGGAAGCTATTATAACCGATGTTTCTGAGCAGCCTGTCGAAACAGTTGAGCCAGCCCCAGTTGCAGAGACTACGCCTACAGCCTTGGATACAGCACCAAGTTCAGAAGAAACGGTGACTGAGTCTACATCAAATTCAACTGGAGTATCAGAAACAGTTGAGACTCCAGCAGTAACGGAGGTTGTTGAAACAGTAGATAATGCATCAGCAGAACCGCTGGCAACTACTGAAACAGCTGTGGCAGAAAGAGCTGCAGCAGAAACAGCTACATTATCCACCCCGGCAGAAGCACCAATTGAAGAAGGCAGTATTCGTCTGCACTTTGAAAATGTAGATGAAACAGCGCCAGAAAATCAAGGACTGTGGACTTGGGGAGGAGTGGCAGAGCCGTCCGATGGGAATCAATGGCCAACGGATACAGCGAATTTTTCAAGCAGTCAGGTAGATGACTACGGCCATTATGTTGATATTAAAAAATCTGAGACACCAGGCACAATCGGTTATTTGGTCCTTAAAGATGGGGAAAAAATAACAGAATCGGACCAAAAAGTGGAGCTTCTTGTTCCGGAACAAAATGAGGCTTGGATTGCTAGCGATTATACTGTTTCTAGCTATGAGCCACTCAAGGATGACAATGTTCTCCGTATCAACTACACCCGTGAAGACAATAATTATGAAGGTTGGGGCGTTTGGACTTGGGGCGATACGACTGAAGCGAGTGATGGCTGGCCAACGGGCGCCCTTGACTTTAAACTTGGCAAATACGGTGCCTATGTTGACATTCCCCTCTCGAACGGTTTAGATTCTAAACTTGGTTTTCTGCTCATCAACCAGAATAATCCAGATCTTGCTGGCAATAAATCGATTGATTTAGCTTTTGCAGACCGCAAACGTCATAGTCAAATTTTCCTCCGGAATGGTGATGACAAAGTCTATACCAATCCATATTTTATCGAAGAGAAAGTAGAATTAGATACAAGTAAAGCTACTCCTGGTACAAAAAATGTAACCATTGAAGCAAGTATAAAAGCACCTTTCAACTACAACGAAAGTGGTCTTGTTTCTGTAGCTATAACCAATCCTGAAAGTGCTGAGATTGTCAAAATGGAAGTCGATACAAGTGCCATCGGTGGAGGCCTTGTGCCAATCTCTACTGAGCTCAATCGTGTGACCATTAAAGCGACGTCTAGCACAGCGCCAGGTACATATAGTCTTCCTGTAAAGGTCTATGACAAGGACAACGGTTACTACGAAACCAGCCTAGATGTGACCATTACAGAGCGTATCAAGGCAGATGGTGAAAAAGACTGGGACGAGCAAGTTATCTACTTTATGATGACAGACCGTTTCTACAATGGGGACACCAGCAATGACAAGCTAGTTGAAGGAACAGCCTCCAACCCACGCGGTCTTTACCAGGGCGGTGACTTCAAAGGAGTGACAGCCAAGCTGGACTATCTGAAAGAACTGGGTGTGGACTCTATCTGGTTGACTCCGATTGTGGAAAATATTCCACAGAATGTTGGTAGCGCAACAGATGGAGAGTACTATGCTTACCATGGTTATTGGGCATCCAATTTTGAGAAACTTAATCCGCATTTGGGAAGTTTAGCCGACTTCCACGAATTGATTGATGCCGCGGCAGAAAAAGGAATAAACATTGTTGTCGATGTGGTGCTTAACCATGCTGGCTATGGTACAGAAGAAACCTTTGCAGGTATGGTACGGACTAAGGAAGAAGACAAGCAGGGAGATGACCAATTAGGCTCATTATCTGGATTACCAGACTTCAAGACAGAAGAAGCAGTTGTTCGCAATCAGTTGGTTGCTTGGCAGGCATCTTGGTTGGAACGCTCAACAACTGCCAAGGGCAACTCTATCTATGCTTTCCGTGTCGATACAGTCAAACACGTTGATGATACCACATGGCAACATTTCAAAAATGAATTGGTGGATAGAGATCCTGACTTCCACTTGATTGGGGAAACTTGGGGAGCGAATTATAAGGATACCAAGGGTGACTTGGGAGTCGGTACTATGGACAGCTTGTTGGACTTTGGCTTTAAGGATATTGCCAAATATCTGGTCAATGGTCAACTAAAAGCAGCTGGACAAGAGCTGGAAGAACGTAGCAAGGTTCTGACTAGTGCAGCTTCTCTGGGTCAATTCTTGGGCAGTCACGACGAAGATGGTTTCCTCTACAGTCTCAGTGGCGCAGAAAAAGAAGGCAATCTGGATAAACTGAAATTGGCTGCTAGTCTCTTGATTACTGCTAAAGGTCAGCCTGTCATCTACTACGGTGAAGAATTAGGCCAATCTGGGCAAAACAACTGGCCAGTTTATGATAACCGGTACGATTTCGATTGGAGTAAGGTAGAAACAAGTGACATAGAGGACCATTACCAAAAATTGTTGGCTTTCCGTAATGCCAATTCAACACTACTCTCACGTGGTGATACAAGCACACTTGCTGGAAATGATAGCCAAGGTTGGCTTATCAGCAAACGCGGTTACCAAGATCAAGTAGCCTATCTTGTCTTCTCAACCAATACCGAGAACAAGGAAATGGCGCTTGAAGTATCTGGTAAAGATGTGGTTGTCACAGATGCCTACACAGGAAAATCTTACCAAGCTATCGAGAAAGATGGTAAATGGGTTGTTCAAGTCGAACTGCCAACAATCGGTCAAGGTGGCACCATGCTCCTTCAGACAGAAGCAGGTGACATCGTCAATGCAAGTGTGCAAGGAGCAACTGAAGAACCAATTGAAGCAGGTTACTTCCGTGTTCACTTTAAAACTCTACCATCTGATAATGTAGCTAGCCTAGGTTTATGGACATGGGATGATGTCGAAAAACCATCGTCAGATCTTGGTGCTTGGCCAACAGGTGCAACCAATTTCAGCACGGCTAAACAGGATGACTATGGCTATTATCTGGACATCAAGATGAAAGATGAAACAGCTAGCAAAATCAGTCTTCTGATTAATAATACATCTGGGGAAAATATAACCGGCGATAAAGTTATTGAGCGAATTAGCACCAAGATGAATGAAGCTTGGTTTGATGAAAACTACCAACTCAGCCTCTATCAACCGCTTAAAGAAGGCTACATCCGTATCAATTACTTCCGTACCGATGGCAATTATGACCAAAAAGGTCTCTGGATTTGGGGTGATGTGACTGACCTTACCTTGGGTGACTGGCCAAATGGTATTGATTTTGAAAACCAAGGCAAGTATGGTGCCTATATCGATGTCAAATTGACAGATTTACCAAGTTCCATTGGCTTTTTGCTATTGGATGAAAGCAAGTCAGGAGATGATGTGAAGATTCAACAGAAAGATTATAGCTTTACAGATTTGAAAAATCAGACACAAATATTCCTCAAGGATGATGATACGACTATTTACACCAACCCTTATTTTGTCAATAATGTCCGTGTGACAGGTGTTTCTCATGTTAGTTTAACAGCTTTAGAAGCAGCCTTTACAACATTGGAAGGTGCGGATAAGGATAGCATCTTGGAGAAATTGTCTGTAACAGATAAAAATGGCCAGACAGTGACTGTGACGGATCTTGTCTTGGATGCTACAAGCAACAAGGTGCGAGTCCTCGGGGATTTCAACCAAGAAAATGCGGGCTATACCCTCAAATATGGCAATGATAGTTTCACAACAACTATGAGCTGGCAATTGAAGGATGAGCTCTATGCTTATGATGGAGAACTTGGTGCGCGTGTGCGTCAGGCTGGTAGTGTCGTTGATATGACTCTCTGGTCTCCAAGTGCAGATAGTGTGGCAGTCGTTCTTTACGATAAGGATGACCAATCTAAGGTGGTCGGTAAATTAGCCATGACCAAGGGCGATAAGGGACAATGGGACCTCGAATTAAACAGTCAATCAGGTCTTGGTATTGCTGACTATCGTGGTTACTACTACCATTATGAAATTGCTCGTGGGGATCAATCTGTTCTTGTTTTAGACCCATATGCTAAGTCTTTAGCGGAGTGGAATAGTGATTTGGCAGATACAGATCCATCTTATCGGATTGCAAAAGCTGCGATTGTGGACCCAGCAGAGGTTGGTCCAAGTGATTTGAACTATGCCACAATTCCTAACTTCAATCAGCGTGAAGATGCCATTATCTATGAAGCCCATGTTCGTGACTTCACATCAGATCCTGCTATTTCCGATGAATTGACTGCTCAGTTTGGTACCTTTGCTGCCTTTGCAGAACGTCTCAGCTACCTAAAAGAACTGGGTGTGACCCATATTCAACTGCTCCCAGTTATGAGCTACTATTTTGTCAATGAATTGAAAAATGCAGAGCGGATGAGCGAGTACGCATCAAGCAACAGCAACTATAACTGGGGCTATGATCCACAGAGCTACTTTGCCTTTACAGGTATGTATTCTACAGATCCGACAGATCCAATGAAACGCATCGAAGAGTTCAAAAACCTGGTCAATGAAATCCACAAACAAGGCATGGGTGTTATTTTGGATGTGGTGTATAACCACACTTCTAAGACTTTCTTATTTGAAGATTTAGAGCCAAACTATTATCACTTCATGGAGGCAGATGGTACGGCTAAATCTAGCTTTGGTGGTGGTCGTCTCGGAACCACTCACTACATGAGTCGCCGTGTCCTCGTTGATTCTATCAAGTATCTTGTGGACGAGTTTAAGGTAGATGGTTTCCGTTTCGATATGATGGGGGACCATGATGCTGAAGCGATTGAGCTGGCCTTTACCGAGGCACAAAAACTCAATCCAAACATCATTATGCTTGGTGAAGGTTGGAGAACCTTTACAGGCGACACCAATCAGCCTGTTCAGCCAGCGGACCAAGACTGGATGAGTTCAACAGATACGGTTGCGGTATTTTCAGATGAAATTCGCAATACACTTAAATCTGGTTATCCAAACGAAGGTCAGCCAGCCTTTATCACAGGCGGTGCTAAGAGTGTAGAATCTGTCTTCAATAACATCAAGGCACAACCAGGCAACTTCTTGGCTGATGATCCAGGTGATGTGATCCAATATATTGCTGCGCATGATAACTTGACCCTCTTTGATATCATTGCTCAGTCCATCAAGAAGGATCCATCAATCGCTGAAAATTACACTGAAATTCACCAACGTCAACGTTTGGGTAATTTGCTAGTTTTGACTTCTCAAGGTACACCGTTTATCCATTCTGGTCAGGAGTATGGACGGACCAAACAGTTCCTTCACCCTGATTATCAGTACCCTGTAGCAGAAGATCAAGTGCCGAACAAGGCGCATTTGTTGACAAATGCTGATGGTACACCATTTGATTACCCATACTACATTCATGATTCTTATGATTCATCTGATGCGGTCAACAAGTTTGACTGGACCAAAGCGACAGATGAGACCCTCTATCCAGAGAATACCCGTACTCAGGCCTTTACAAAAGGATTGATTGCCTTGCGCAAATCTACAGATGCCTTCCGTTTGGGAACAAAAGACCAAGTCGATCAAATGGTTAGCTTGATTTCAATTCCAGGTCAAAATGGTATTGCTACAAACGATGTGGTTATTGCCTATCAAACCATTGCAAGCAACGGTGATCGCTATGCTGTCTTTGTCAATGCTGACAGTAAGGAACGTAGTTTTGTTCTTTCAGATATTTACAAAGACTTACTGCAGGGTCAAGTACTGGTTGACGGTGGACGTGCAGGTGTAAAAGCATTGTCTGATTTAGTGGGTGTCGAATTGACTGATAGCTCAGTTGTTCTTGCACCTTTGACTGCAACAGTGATTCGTTTGCCTTATATCATTACAGAAGTTCCAGATACAGCCCCTACTGCTGAAGAAAAACCAAGCCTAGACTTTACTACGAAAGAACGTACAGAAGAAACAGTCCTTCCGGTTGCAGAGGAAGTTCGCTATGATGAAACTCTCGCAAAAGGTCAATCTTATGTGCTTCAAGAAGGTAAGGCAGGTAAGAGAGTCTTGGTTTATCAAGATGTCTTGGTTGACGGCAAGGTAGTAGCAACAAATCTGTTATCTGAAACAGTAGTAGATGGTGAGGCGCGGATTGTTGTTAAGGGTAGTATGGAGGCTAAGGAAACAGTAGAAAAACCAAGTCTTTCTACTCCAATAGCTCAAGTGTCTGAACAAACCACAAGTGCATCAAACAAAGAAAGCCTACCAGCTACAGGTGACCGACAAAGTGATTTGGCACTTCTAGGCCTCGGACTTGCTGGACTTGGTTTGACAGTTGCTGCACAAGGAAGAAACAAAAAATTAGAAGAATAGTATTCTTCGGTCGTAACAATAGTTTTTACAGTTTTTGGTAAAAACTCAAAATGTAGCAAAATTATTGAGATAGACCACATTATAAAACGCATAGAATCAACGGTTCAAGTGACATACTGATTTTATGCGTTTTTTAATGAAGAATTTACTTGGATTTTAGATCTCAAAAATTGTAATTTCTTTCATACATTTATTGATTCCCCTCCTCTCAAAAAATTTCGTCATATAGAAACAAGAATATTCTGACAGACATAGAAAACGCTTTATGGTATTTTATGGTATAATGAAAACATGACTTTATAAAAGGAGAACAACATGTCACAACTTTCAGTTAACGCCATCCGTTTCCTTGGTATTGATGCCATTGAAAAATCTAAATCAGGTCACCCAGGTATTGTCATGGGTGCAGCTCCGATGGCTTACAGCCTCTTTACAAAAGAACTCCGTGTCAATCCAGCGCAACCAAACTGGATTAACCGTGATCGTTTCATCTTATCAGCCGGCCATGGCTCCATGCTTCTTTATGGCCTCCTTCATTTGTCAGGATTTGAAGATGTCACAATAGATGAAATCAAGAACTTCCGTCAGTGGGGTTCTAAAACACCAGGGCACCCAGAATTCGGTCACACAGCAGGTGTCGATGCGACAACTGGTCCGCTTGGACAAGGTATTTCAACTGCAACAGGTTTTGCGCAGGCAGAGCGTTACTTGGCGGCTAAGTACAACCGAGACGGTTTCCCAATTTTTGATCACTATACCTATGTTATCTGTGGAGACGGCGACCTCATGGAAGGTGTTTCAGCTGAGGCAGCGTCATACGCAGGTCTTCAGAAGCTTGAAAAACTCATCGTTCTTTACGATTCAAACGATATTAACTTGGACGGTGAGACCAAGGATGCCTTTACGGAAAATGTCCGTGCTCGCTACGATGCCTACGGTTGGCATACAGACCTTGTGACCGATGGTACAGATGTGGATGCGATCTTTGCGGCCATTGAAAAAGCAAAAACAGCAGGCAAGCCATCTCTGATTGAAATCAAGACAGTGATTGGTTATGGTTCACCAAACAAGGCTGGTAGCAATGCGGCTCATGGTGCTCCACTTGGACCAGATGAAGCAGAAGCAACTCGCAAGGCCTTGGATTGGAGCTATGCTCCATTTGAAATTCCAGAAGAAGTCTACGCTGACTTCAAAGAAAATGTGGCTGATCGTGGTGCAGCAGCTTACGACGCTTGGGTGAAATTGGTGGAAGACTACAAGGCTGCTTATCCAGAATTGGCAGATGAAGTGACAGCTATCTTGGAAGGCCGTGAATTGGCTGAGTTGACCGAAGCTGATTTCCCTGTCTATGAAAATGGTTTCTCACAAGCAACTCGTAATTCATCACAAGATGCGATAAATGCAGCAGCGGCTGTATTACCAAATTTCTTTGGTGGTTCAGCTGACTTGGCACACTCAAATATGACTGTCATTAAGGGGGAAGGACTTCAAGACTCTGTTAATCCTCTGAATCGTAATATCCAATTCGGTGTGCGTGAATTTGCTATGGGGACTATCTTGAATGGTATGGCAGCACACGGTGGACTTCGCATTTTCGGTGGTACATTCTTTGTATTCTCAGACTACGTCAAGGCGGCGGTACGCTTGTCAGCTCTGCAAGGATTGCCAGTGACCTACGTCTTTACCCACGACTCAATCGCAGTTGGTGAAGATGGCCCAACCCACGAACCAATCGAGCATTTGGCTGGTCTTCGTGCAATGCCAAACCTCAACGTTTTCCGTCCAGCAGATGCGCGTGAAACACAAGCTGCTTGGTACTTGTCATTGACAAGCAAGTCTACTCCGTCTGCCCTTGTCCTCACTCGTCAAAACTTGACAGTGGAAGAAGGAACAGACTTTGATAAGGTTGCCAAAGGTGCCTATGTTGTCTACGATACAGAAGGCTTTGACACTATTTTGATTGCATCAGGTTCTGAAGTTAACTTGGCAGTCAAGGCAGCCAAGGAATTGGCGGCAGCTGGTACAAAAGTCCGTGTCGTGTCAGTACCTTCGACAGAGCTCTTCGATGCTCAAGACGCAGCTTACAAGGAAGAAATCCTTCCAAACGCTATTCGCCGTCGTTTGGCTATCGAAATGGGGGCTACTCAGGGCTGGTACAAGTATGTCGGCCTTGACGGTAAGGTGCTTGGTATCGATACGTTTGGTGCATCCGCTCCAGCTCAAACCGTTATCGACAACTACGGCTTCACCGTTGAAAACGTCGTGAAATTGGTTAATGAGTTGTAAGATAGATTAACTAGGAACAGCCCTTCGCCGAGGGGCTGTTTTGTGTTATACTATAAACAAAAGGAGCTGTTATGAAATCTTTGAAATTTGATTTTTTGGCCTTTGTCGTCGGTGGGATGTTGTTTGGGGTTGGCCTAAGTTTGCTTTGGGATGGTCTGCCTGCTTGGCCTAATTTTCTAGGTGCCATCTACTTATTTCTCTGTTGGCTGGCCTTTTCGTTTATCACGGATGATTTGTATGAAAAGATACCTAAAAATGCCTTGGCAGAAAAAATCGCCTTCCCGTCTCTCTTTCTCTTTGCCCCTCTGGTATTTCTCTTAAAGATGAAAAAGTGAATCTTGTAAATATCTCGGTATGTCTGTGCGAGGTTGCCAGTTGTGCCTGTTTTGCTATTTGAATAGAAAAATACCTTACGGCATAGGTTGATACGGACCTTGGTTGCCCTATGTCCAAGCTACTCTTAGTCAGAGGTTTGCCTTTTTCTGAAAATATGACTCATTTTCTTGTTTTTTCTTTTTTTATATGATATACTTAACGAGTTAATTAAAAGGTTAAGGAAATAAAATGAATCCGATTGCGTTAGAAATTGAAAAATGTTTGCATGAGATTGTCCTGAGTTCGGAAAATCAACTGGAGATTCTAGTTGGTAATTGCCAGAGCTCGGTCAAGTTGACCAATACCCAGGAGCATATCCTCATGTTGATTGAAAAGAATGCTTATACCAATACTGAGATTGCCAAGCAGCTCAATATCAGTCAGGCTGCAGTGACCAAGGCCACCAAGTCTTTGGTTGCGCAAGGTCTCTTGGAGGCAGTGCGGGATAGTAAGGATGGCCGTGTTGTTCGCTTTAGTCTAACGGACCTGGCTCGTCCCATTGCGGCGGAGCATGCCCACCATCATGTCCACACATTAGAGGCTTACGAGGACTTGCTAAAGGGTTACACGACTGATGAGCAAGAATTGATTGGTCGATTTATGCAGGATTTAGTGGAGAAGATTAAAAAATAATGAGATACATCACAGTGGAGGATTTGTCCTTCTATTATGACAAGGAGCCGGTCCTAGAGCACATCCATTATCACTTGGATAGTGGGGAGTTTGTGACCTTGACGGGTGAAAATGGGGCTGCCAAGTCTACCTTGATCAAGGCGACCCTGGGGATTTTAAAGCCTAGGATAGGAAAAGTGACATTGGCAGAGAAGAGTGTTACGGGCAAAAAGTTACGTTTGGCCTATCTTCCACAGCAGATTGCTAGCTTTAATGCTGGTTTTCCAAGTACTGTTTTGGAATTTGTTCGTTCGGGGCGTTACCCAAGGCAGGGATGGTTTAGACGGTTGACGGCTCACGATGAGGAGCATGTGAAGAAGAGTTTGGAATCGGTTGGTATGTGGGATCATCGAGATAAAAAACTGGGTTCACTGAGTGGTGGACAGAAGCAACGGGCTGTCATTGCACGTATGTTTGCATCTGATCCGGATATTTTCATCCTAGATGAGCCAACTACTGGAATGGATAGTGGCACTAAAGATGCTTTTTATAAGTTAATGCACCATTCTGCTAAGAAGCATGGGAAGGCTGTCTTGATGATTACTCATGATCCTGATGAGTTGAGTCGGTATGCAGATCGCAATATTCATTTGGTTCGTGATCAGGCTTCGCCTTGGCGCTGTTTCAATGTTCATGACGTGGAATTAGAAATGGAGGTAGGCCATGTTTGATCTGTCTATTTTCCAGTATGATTTCATGCAGCGGGCTTTTTTGGCAATTATTGCCATGAGTTTGTTTTCGCCAATCCTGGGTATTTTTCTCATTCTCAGAAGACAGAGTTTGATGTCAGATACCCTTAGTCACGTTTCCTTAGCAGGTGTGGCGTTTGGTTTGGTTTTGGGGATTTCTCCGACTGTGTCCACCTTACTTGTTGTGGTTGTGGCAGCAGTCTTTCTTGAGTACTTGCGGACGATTTACAAGAACTTTATGGAAATCGGTACGGCAATCTTGATGTCTACAGGTCTGGCTATTTCCCTTATTGTCATGAATAAGTCTGGCGGCAAGTCGAGTTTGAGTTTAGATCAATATCTATTTGGATCGATTGTCACTATTAGCCAGGAACAGGTCTGGGCTTTATTTGGCATTGCAGTTGCGGTTATCTTGTTGACCCTTCTCTTCCTACGTCCTATGTATATCTTGACCTTTGATGAGGATACAGCTTTTGTGGACGGTTTACCAATACGTGCCATGTCTATTGCCTTTAATGTGGTGACAGGTGTCGCCATTGCCCTGATGATTCCTGCGGCTGGTGCCCTCTTGGTATCGACCATCATGGTCTTGCCTGCAGCCATTGCGCTTCGTCTGGGGAAAAATTTCAAGTCGGTGATTGTTATTGGAATGTCGATTGGTTTCTTTGGAATGGTCACTGGTTTGTTGACATCTTACTATGCTGAAACACCTGCAAGTGCCAGCATTACCTTGATTTTTATTAGTATTTTCTTATTGGTGAATCTAGTAGCCAAGTTTAAAAAATAGGAGGAATTATGAAAAAATTAGCTCTTTTAGGTTTGGGTTTATCGTTCTTCGCCTTGTCGGCCTGCGGCAATAGCACAGCTTCTCAGGATGATGAGTTGAACATTGTGACGACTTTTTATCCAGTATATGAGTTTACTAAGCAGGTTGTGGGTGAGGAAGGAACCGTTGATCTTTTGATTGAAGCGGGAACAGAAGTTCATGACTTTGAGCCGTCTGCTAAGGATATTGCCATTATTCAAGAAGCGGATACCTTTGTCTATGAAAATGAAAATATGGAGACTTGGGTGCCAGATGTTTTAGACAGTATTGATACTGAAGCGGTCGGTGTTATCAAGGCGACGGAGGGAATGTTGCTCTTGCCTGGTAGTGAGGAAGAAGAACATGACCACGAAGAAGGGGAAGACCACGAACACGCCTATGACCCACACGTATGGTTGTCACCTGAACGTTCCATTACCTTGGTGGAAACCATTCGGGACGGTTTGATTGCCCAGTATCCTGAGAAAAAAGCTGTTTTTGAAGAAAATGCAGCAGCCTATATTGAAAAGCTAGAAGCTCTGCATTCTCAATATACAGAAACCTTGTCAGCTGCTAAGCAAAAATATTTTGTCACCCAGCATACTGCCTTTGCTTATTTGGCTTTGGATTATGGTTTGCACCAAGTGTCGATCACAGGTGTCTCTGCAGACCAAGAGCCTACGGCAACTCGTTTGGCGGAATTGACCGAGTATATCAAGACCTACGGTATCAAGTATATCTATTTTGAAGAGAATGCGTCTTCAGCAGTAGCGGAAACCTTGGCAAAAGAAACTGGCGTGGAACTGGATGTTTTGGATACGCTTGAGAGTGTGACGACAGAAGCTATGGATAGTGGTGAGGATTATATTTCCATCATGGAAGCAAACTTGGCGGCTTTGGAAAAAACAACCAGCCAAGCTGGTGTAGAGATCTTGCCAGAAGAGGGTGCGGAAACGGCTCAGACGGTTTACAATGGTTATTTTGAAGATTCTGCGGTAAAAGACCGGACTTTGTCAGATTATGCCGGGGAGTGGCAGTCTGTGTATCCTTACTTGCTAGACGGTACGCTGGACCAAGTCTGGGACTACAAGGCTAAGCTCAAAGGAGGCATGACAGCTGAAGAGTATAAGGCATACTACGACACAGGTTACAAGACAGACGTTGATC
This sequence comes from Streptococcus sp. A23, assembly GCF_043674155.1. Classification (NCBI taxonomy): domain Bacteria; kingdom Bacillati; phylum Bacillota; class Bacilli; order Lactobacillales; family Streptococcaceae; genus Streptococcus; species Streptococcus sp. A23. The sequence continues at coordinate 32,892 of NZ_JBIMJP010000003.1, forward strand.
AAATTAACATTACAGATAATACCATGGAGTTTGTAGTGGGAGACAAGTCTTACAAGTATACCTATAAGTACGTGGGTTATGAAATTTTGACTTATAAAAAAGGTAACCGTGGTGTTCGTTTCTTATTTGAAGCAACGGATCCAAATGCTGGTGATTACAAGTATGTGCAATTCAGTGACCACAATATTGCTCCTGTTAAGACAGGACACTTCCATATCTATTTTGGAGGAGAGAGCCAAGAAAAACTATTGGAAGAATTGGAAAACTGGCCGACCTATTATCCAGTTGGTTTGACTGGTTTGGAAATTGGTCAGGAAATGTTAGCTCACTAAGAAAACAAGGCTGAACGGAATGTTCAGTCCTTTTTCTTGACATTTTCTGACTACAAGTGTAAACTAAAATTAGAAAATTATTGTTGGGAGGTGAATGTGTGGAGCAGACAATTTCTGCTGCGGAGTGGCAGGTCATGCGGGTTCTGTGGGCCCATCCTGGTGCGACTTCACAGGAAATTATTCAGGCCTTGCAGGAGGGTTTTGACTGGCAGGCAACGACCATTAAGACACTTTTAGGTCGTCTGCGGAAGAAAAACTATCTGAGAATGGCTAAGGAAACCAGCAAGTACCATTATTATCCTATCATCAGTGAAGAGGTACATTTGCAGAGTCAGGTGGAACTTTTACTAGCTACCATCTGTTCCACTAAACAAGGTCAACTGGTTGAAAATTTGCTAGACACAGGGACATTTTCCCAAAAAAGCCTTGAACAACTAGCTAGCAAAATAGCCCAACTACAAAAGGCTGCACCTGAGCAAATCGCATGTCAATGCTTGGCGGGTCAATGTACCTGTGGGCATCATCATACTCTTCGAAAATCAACCTCAGACGTTGTTGACTTGACTTGATGAACTTCAGTTCTATCTGCATCTGCGTCGCCTAGTCTGAATCTGATTTTCATGGAGTATAAAAAAGGAGAAAGAATATGAAGCAAACTTTGAAATTGAAAAATTTATCTTGTCAAAATTGTGTCAAACACGTGACCAATCATCTCTTAGATTTGGACGGGGTGGAAGAGGTGCACATCCAGCTGGATCAGCAGTTGGCGGAGGTGGAAACCTCTGTGGCCTATGACTTGGAAGGCTATCAAGTGGCCTTGGACGATACCATCTATGAAGTGGAAGAGTTGATATAAGCGAAAAAGCAGCCGTTGGGCTGCTTTTATAACGCTTGAAGAAAGTGAGTCAGGTCTAGTTGTACTTGCGCAAGCGAAATCTGGTCCCAGAAGCCATCTGATTGAAAGCGTGGAATCAGGTGGACATGGAAATGGGTACCAGTGTCAAACAAGCGGTCATTGCAAGCTATGGTCACACCGTCAATCGCTAATTCCTGACAGAGTTTTTCAGTCAAAAAGACTTCCAAGTCCGATAATTCGTAGCGAACAACAGGTGGGACTTGGCTGAGCGTGTCATAGTGGTCTTTGCTGATAATCAGTAGATGCCCCGTTTGGACAGGATCAATATCCCAGACGACCTTGAAATATTCCGTCTGGTAGAGAATATCTTCTTCTTTGAGCTGGTGGCAAAAAATGCAGGTCATGTCTTTTCTCCTAGGTTAGCAGAAAAGGAAATCACATAGGATTTCCTTGGGAGATGTTAATACGTCAACACAGAATATTTTTTCTTCCCGCGGCGGATAACGGTCAACTCGCCGTCAATTTTATCGCTGTCAGAAAGGCTATACTCCAAGTTCTGCACACGCTCGCCGTTGACATAAATGGCACCATTTTGCACATCCTCACGAGCTTGGCGTTTTGAATTGACAATACCAGAGGTAACTAGAAGTTCAACGATGTTAAGGTTGTCTTCAGCCTGTACAGCGTAGTTTGGAACGTTGCTGAGGCCCTGCTTGAGTTCTTTTGCGGATAGGTTTTTGATATTGCCAGCGAATAATTGTTCAGTAATGTTAAGGGCTTGGTTATAAGCCTCTTCACCGTGTACCAATGTCACGACTTCCTTAGCCAAAATTTTCTGAGCCAGACGTTCATGACGGGCAGCGTCAAATTGTTTCTCGATTTCAGCAATCTCATCCAATGACAAGAAAGTAAAGATTTTCAAGAAACGGACAGCATCGTCGTCCATGACATTGAGCCAGAATTGGTACATTTCATACGGAGAAGTCTTGTCGGCATCCAACCAAACAGCGTTGCCTTCAGACTTACCAAATTTCTTACCTGTTGAGTCGGTGATAAGTGGTACAGTCATAACATGACCAGACTTGTCGGCCTTGCGGCGAAGCAACTCGGTACCTGCAGTCATGTTACCCCACTGGTCAGAACCACCGATTTGTAGGGTCACATTGTGCTTGTCATTGAGCTCGTAGAAGTCATAGCCCTGCATGATTTGGTAGGCAAACTCGGTGTAGGAAATCCCTGTTTCAATCCGTTTTTTCACAGAGTCCTTGCTCATCATGTAGTTGACTGTGTAGTATTTACCGACATCACGAAGGAAGTCAATAAAGCTGATGTCTGAGAACCAGTCGTAGTTGTTGACCATTTCGGCCTTATTGTCACCATTTTCAAAATCCAAGAAGCGAGAGAGTTGACCTTGAATTTTTGTCACCCAACCGTCCACGGTGTCCTTGGTTTGCAAGCTGCGCTCCGCATCCTTGAAGGAAGGGTCGCCAATCAGACCAGTTGCACCGCCAACGAGGGCGTAAGGCTTGTGACCAGCTAACTGCAAACGACGGCTAGTTAAGATAGCAACCAAGTGCCCCAAGTGCAAACTGTCAGCTGTTGGGTCGTAGCCTGTGTAATAAGAAACCTGCCCTTCTGTTAAGGCTTTTACCAAGGCTTCTTCGTCTGTCGTTTGAAAGACCAAGCCACGCGCTTTTAGTTCTTCAAAAATGTTCATGCGTTTCTCCTTAAATGTCGATGCGAAATCACATCTAACCAATAAAAATTATTCCCTATTATACCATGAAATTGTAGAAAGTGGGCAAAGTTTGGTATAATAAAAGGAATAAGGAGTTACTATGACGACGAAACATTCTAAATTCAAAAGGATGCTGACTTCTTTTAGCCTGACCAATGGATTGGGTATCATGTTAAGAAGCATCAAATTATTGGTGGATTATTTGGCGGTCATTTTCCTAGTCTTGGGCAGTCTGGGTGCCGGGGTTGGAGTTGGCTATGTCTTTAGCCTATTTGACCAAGTAGAGGCACCTAGTAAGGAAGAGCTGCTGTCCAATATCGCCAATATCAGTAGAAATTCTCATATTGTCTTTTCGGATGGTTCTCCTGTAGCAGATATCAATTCAGACTTGTTGCGGAGCCCTATTGAAAATGCAGATATTTCTGACTATATCAAGCAGGCCGTGATTGCTACGGAGGATGTCACCTTTGAGAGCCACAATGGTGTTGTGCCTAAGGCGGTATTGCGTGCGGCTCTGGGCTCGGTTGGTTTTGGTTCTTCCAGCGGTGGTTCGACTATTACTCAGCAGTTGATTAAGCAGCAGATTGTTGGCGACGCTCCGACTTTTACACGTAAGGCCAATGAAATTATCACAGCCTTGGCTCTGGAGCGGGACATGTCCAAGGAAGATATTTTGACTACTTATCTTAATGTCTCGCCTTTTGGTCGAAATAATCAGGGCAAGAATATTGCCGGTGTAGAGGAAGCTGCGCGGGGAATTTTCGGAAAATCAACCAAGGAATTAACGGTTCCTCAGGCGGCCTTTATTGCTGGTTTGCCACAGAGTCCCATTGTCTACTCGCCCTATGCGGCAGACGGTAGTCTCAAGTCGGATGAGTATATGTCTTACGGCCTGGCTCGACACCAAGATGTACTCTATAATATGTACCGAGCAGAATTTCTGACCAAGGAAGAGTACGAGACCTATAAGGATTATGATATTCGCCAGGACTTCCTTCCTCCTAGTCCGGTAACAGAGGATACCAAGGATTTCCTATACTATGCTGTTCTGGATGAAGCCATTGACGTCATGTATGATTATCTGGTGGAGCGGGATAAGGTTTCAGATGCCAAGCTGAAAAATGATGAGACCGTTCAGGAATACAGAGAGCTTGCCGCCCAAGAAATTAGCCAAGGGGGCTATACCGTCACTTCTACGGTCAATCCTGCCATTCACAATGCCATGAATGCTGTAGCGCGTGACAATGGCTACTTGCTGGATGAAGGAAACGGAGTTGTAGAGACCGGTTCGGTCTTGCTAGATAACAAGACAGGTGCAGTGCTTGGCTTTGTTGGTGGCCGTGATTTTTCACAGAACAAGAACAATCATGCTTTCGATACTGTTCGTTCTCCTGCATCAACTATTAAGCCTATTTTGGCCTACGGTATTGCTATGGACCAGGGCCTAATCGGATCGGCTAGTATCTTCTCAGATTACCCAGCTCGTTTCTCCAGTGGCGAGCAAATCATGAACGTCAATAACCGAGGTTCAGGTATGATTGATTTGCAGACTGCTCTCAATCGCTCGGTCAATATACCTGTCTTTTGGACCTATAAGATGCTGCAACAGTCTGGTGTGGATGTCAAGTCCTATATGGAGAAGATGGACTACCACATTCCGATGTATGACATTGAAAGTCTGCCTCTCGGAGGAGGGATTGATGTTTCTGTAGCTACCAATACCAACGCCTATCAAACCTTGGCAAACGGCGGCGTCTACAACAAGCATTATCTGGTTGAGAATATCAAGAAGGCTGATGGGACAGTTGTTTACCAGCACCAGGCGGCACCTGTTCAGGTTTACTCTAAGGCAACTTCGAGTATCATGATGAACCTGCTCAAGGGGGTTATTTCCTCTGGCTTGACCACAACCTATGCAAACCGTATCAGGGCTATCAACCCTCAAGTATTGGCCAATACAGATATAGCTGGCAAGACTGGTACGAGTAATTACGCTGGAGATGCTTGGCTCATGCTTTCGACCCCTCAGGTTACCTTGGGCTCCTGGGCAGGCTATGATGATAATACAAGTTTGGATGTTTTTGCAAGCTATAATAGCAATTCTCACTATGTTGCTTATTTGTCCAATGCCATCTATCAAGTGGCACCGGAATTATTCTCTGGACGATTTACACTGGATGATAGTGTGATTGCATCTAATGTAGTCACCTCTACTGGGCAACGGCCAGGTAGTGTGCAGGTCAATGGCCGTACGATTAACGTATCAGGTGCTACTACGACTAGTTATTGGGCCAAAAATGGGGCGCCGGTGACCAACTATCGATTTATGTTAGGTGGAACAGAGGCTGATTATCAGACAGCTTGGAATAGTTTGTTTGGCAACCAGCAGCGTAGGACGACCTCCTCAAGCAGTAACAGCAGGACAGGTTCTTCTAGCAGTTCGAGCTCATCATCCTCAGCAAATAATAATGACGGAGATTCCGAACCAAGCTCGGACTCTGGTGAAGAAGATAACCCTTGATTTTTAAGCGGTCTTGTGTTATAATTTTATAAATAATTTGTCGTCTGTCTTGTTTGAAATCTTGTCCAAACAAGACTTGCAGCAGTTAAATCACACTTTTCAAAGGAAGATTTAGCTGCTCTTTTTGTGTCTATTTGATGGATTTTTAGGAATTGTAATGTATTCTTAAAGATTCTAAATATTCAGAAAAAGGACAAAAGCTAGCTCGCTAGGGCTGGCGATAGATAAAACTCGACCGGATAGCGAGTAGCTTGACGGTCTCGTATCTTATTACAAAGGAGAAAACTTTTGGCAGGACATGAAGTTCAGTACGGTAAGCACCGTACCCGTCGTAGTTTTTCAAGAATCAAGGAAGTTCTTGATTTACCAAATTTGATCGAAATCCAGACAGATTCTTTCAAAGATTTCTTGGATTCTGGTTTGAAGGAAGTCTTTGAAGATGTACTTCCAGTATCAAACTTCACAGATACCATGGAATTGGAATTTGTCGGCTACGAATTGAAGACTCCAAAATACACTTTGGAAGAGGCACGTTCGCACGATGCCAACTATTCTGCGCCTATCTATGTGACATTCCGCTTGGTCAACAAGGAAACGGGTGAAATCAAGACCCAGGAAGTTTTCTTTGGAGAATTCCCAATCATGACTGAAATGGGTACCTTCATCATCAACGGTGCAGAGCGGATTATCGTTTCTCAGTTGGTGCGTTCACCGGGTGTTTACTTTAATGACAAGGTAGATAAGAACGGTAAAGTAGGTTATGGTTCAACGGTTATCCCTAACCGTGGAGCTTGGTTAGAATTGGAAACTGATTCTAAGGATATTGCCTATACTCGTATCGACCGTACGCGTAAGATTCCGTTCACAACGCTTGTGCGTGCTCTTGGTTTCTCAGGTGATGATGAAATCTTCGATATTTTTGGTGATAGCGAATTGGTACGCAACACTATTGAGAAAGATATTCATAAAAATCCAGCGGATTCACGTACAGATGAAGCCCTCAAGGAAATCTATGAGCGTCTTCGTCCAGGAGAACCAAAGACAGCTGAAAGCTCTCGTAGCCTTTTGACAGCTCGTTTCTTTGACCCACGTCGTTACGACCTAGCACCTGTTGGTCGTTACAAGATTAATAAAAAACTCAACCTCCGTACTCGTTTGCTCAACCAAACACTTGCTGAGCATGTGATTAACGGTGAGACAGGCGAAATCGTCTTGGAAGCAGGTACAGTCTTGAGCCGTGATGTGCTTGAAAAAGTAGAAGCTCAATTCGACGAACTCAACCTTGTTGAATACATTCCAAATGACAACGCTGTTCTTCTTGAGCCAGTTCTTTTGCAGAAATTCAAGATTGTGGCACCAAAAGATCCAGATCGTGTAGTCACTGTGATTGGTAATGCTAATCCGGCGGAAAACGTACGTACAGTAACACCTGCGGATATCTTGGCAGAGATGAGCTACTTCCTCAACTTGGCTGAAGGTCTTGGTCGTGTAGATGATATTGACCACTTGGGTAACCGTCGTATTCGTGCCGTTGGTGAATTGCTTGCCAACCAAGTACGTATCGGTTTGACGCGTATGGAACGTAACTTGCGTGAGCGTATGTCTGTTCAAGACAATGAAGTATTGACGCCACAACAAATCATCAATATCCGCCCTGTTACAGCTGCAATCAAAGAATTCTTTGGTTCATCTCAGTTGTCACAGTTCATGGACCAACACAACCCACTTTCCGAGTTGTCTCACAAACGCCGTTTGTCAGCCTTGGGACCTGGTGGTTTGACCCGTGACCGCGCTGGTTATGAGGTTCGAGATGTTCACTACACTCACTATGGCCGTATGTGTCCGATTGAAACGCCTGAGGGACCAAACATCGGTTTGATCAACAACTTGTCTTCTTATGGTCACCTCAACAAGTATGGTTTCATCCAAACACCATACCGCAAGATCGACCGTGCAACTGGTACTGTTACCAACGAAATCGTTTGGTTGACAGCAGATGAAGAAGATGCCTACATCGTAGCCCAATCAACATCACCACTTGATGAAAACAACCGTTTCGTTGATAAAATCGTTATGGGACGTCACCAAGGTAATAACCAAGAGTTCCCAGCAGATTCAGCGGACTTCATGGACGTTTCACCGAAACAGGTAGTTGCTGTTGCGACAGCATGTATTCCTTTCTTGGAAAACGATGACTCCAACCGTGCCCTCATGGGTGCCAACATGCAACGTCAGGCTGTTCCATTGATTGATCCAAAAGCACCTTACGTTGGTACTGGTATGGAGTATCAGGCTGCTCATGACTCAGGTGCGGCAGTTATTGCTCAACATGATGGTAAGGTAACTTATGCAGATGCGGACAAGGTAGAAGTACGCCGTGAAGATGGTTCCTTGGATGTTTATAGCATTCAAAAATTCCGCCGTTCAAACTCTGGTACAGCTTATAACCAACGTACCCTTGTAAAAGTAGGCGATGTCGTTGAAAAAGGCGACTTTATCGCAGATGGTCCTTCTATGGAACGTGGGGAAATGGCCCTCGGTCAAAACCCAATCGTTGCCTACATGACGTGGGAAGGTTATAACTTCGAGGATGCGGTTATCATGTCTGAGCGTCTGGTGAAAGAAGATGTCTATACATCTGTTCACTTGGAAGAATACGAATCAGAAACCCGCGATACCAAGTTAGGCCCTGAAGAAATCACACGCGAAATTCCAAACGTTGGTGAGGATGCCCTTCGTCAGTTGGATGAAATGGGTATCATACGTATCGGTGCGGAAGTTAAAGAAGGCGATATTCTTGTTGGTAAGGTCACACCTAAGGGTGAAAAAGATCTTTCTGCTGAAGAGCGCCTCTTGCATGCAATCTTCGGTGACAAGTCACGTGAAGTGCGTGACACCTCTCTTCGTGTACCTCACGGTGCCGATGGTGTCGTTCGTGATGTGAAAATCTTTACCCGTGCCAACGGTGATGAATTGCAATCAGGTGTTAACATGTTGGTTCGTGTTTACATCGCTCAAAAACGTAAGATCAAGGTCGGAGATAAGATGGCCGGTCGTCACGGTAACAAGGGTGTCGTTTCACGTATTGTACCTGTTGAGGATATGCCATATCTTCCAGACGGAACGCCAGTTGACATCATGTTGAACCCACTTGGGGTGCCATCACGTATGAACATCGGTCAGGTTATGGAACTTCACTTGGGTATGGCGGCTCGCAACTTGGGTATCCATATTGCAACACCAGTTTTCGATGGTGCAAGTTCAGAAGACCTCTGGTCAACTGTTAAAGAAGCAGGTATGGATTCAGATGCCAAGACCATTCTTTACGATGGACGTACAGGTGAGCCATTTGATAACCGTGTGTCTGTCGGTGTCATGTACATGATCAAGCTTCACCACATGGTTGATGATAAGCTTCACGCCCGTTCAGTCGGACCATACTCACTCGTTACCCAACAGCCACTCGGAGGTAAGGCTCAGTTTGGTGGTCAGCGTTTCGGTGAGATGGAGGTTTGGGCCCTTGAAGCCTACGGTGCTTCAAACGTCCTTCAAGAAATCTTGACTTACAAGTCAGATGATGTGACAGGTCGTCTTAAAGCCTATGAAGCTATCACCAAAGGTAAACCAATTCCAAAACCAGGTGTTCCAGAATCATTCCGCGTTCTTGTCAAAGAATTGCAATCACTTGGTTTGGATATGCGTGTCCTTGATGAAGACAATAATGAAGTAGAATTGCGTGACCTTGATGAAGGTGAAGATGATGACATCATCCACGTAGATGATCTTGAAAAAGCACGTGCAAAAGCCGCAGCTGACGCAGCCGCAGCCTTTGCAGCAGAAGAAGCAGAAGGTAAAGAATAGTTCAATTGGATGGAAGAAGTTGGTCCTTGTTCTAGTGATAATGAGGACAAGGACTGGCTGACTTTATTCGTTTGATTTATGGAAGAGTAATGAAATGGTTATTCCTCCTACCTTATGTAGATAATTCAAGAATTTGAGGTGTGGAAAACCAACCTCTCACAAGAAAAGAAAGGGATTATTAGTGGTTGACGTAAATCGATTTAAAAGTATGCAAATCACGTTAGCTTCACCAAGTAAGGTTCGTTCATGGTCTTACGGTGAGGTTAAAAAACCTGAAACAATCAACTATCGTACACTCAAACCAGAACGTGATGGACTTTTTGACGAAGTCATCTTTGGTCCAACAAAAGACTGGGAGTGTTCATGTGGTAAATACAAGCGTATCCGTTATAAAGGGATCACTTGTGACCGCTGTGGTGTGGAAGTAACTCGTGCAAAAGTCCGTCGTGAACGTATGGGACACATTGAGTTGAAAGCACCCATTTCACACATTTGGTATTTCAAAGGCATTCCAAGTCGTATGGGCCTGACCTTGGATATGAGCCCACGTGCGCTTGAAGAAGTTATTTACTTCGCAGCTTATGTGGTCATCGATCCAAAAGATACACCGCTTGAGCACAAGTCTATCATGACAGAGCGTGAATATCGTGAGCGTTTGCGTGAATATGGCTATGGTTCATTCGTTGCCAAAATGGGTGCAGAAGCCATTCAAGACCTCTTGAAGCAAGTTGATCTTCCAAAAGAAATCGCAGCTTTGAAAGAAGAATTGAAAACAGCTTCTGGTCAAAAACGCATTAAAGCAGTTCGTCGCTTGGATGTATTGGATGCTTTCTATAAATCTGGTAACAAGCCTGAGTGGATGATTCTCAATATCCTTCCAGTTATTCCACCAGATTTGCGTCCGATGGTTCAGTTGGATGGTGGCCGTTTTGCGGCGTCTGACTTGAACGAACTCTACCGCCGTGTTATCAACCGTAACAACCGTTTGGCTCGTCTCTTGGAACTGAACGCTCCAGGTATCATTGTACAAAACGAAAAACGGATGCTTCAAGAAGCTGTGGATGCTTTGATTGACAACGGTCGCCGTGGTCGTCCAATTACAGGACCAGGTAGCCGTCCACTTAAATCACTCAGCCACATGCTTAAAGGTAAGCAAGGACGTTTCCGTCAAAACTTGCTTGGTAAGCGTGTTGACTTCTCAGGACGTTCCGTTATCGCCGTTGGTCCAACGCTGAAAATGTACCAATGTGGTGTGCCACGTGAAATGGCAATCGAGCTCTTCAAACCGTTTGTCATGCGCGAAATCGTTGCCCGTGATATTGCTGGTAACGTCAAAGCCGCGAAACGTTTGATTGAACGTGGTGATGATCGTATCTGGGATATCTTGGAAGAAGTGATCAAAGAACACCCAGTTCTTTTGAACCGCGCACCTACCCTTCACCGTTTGGGTATCCAGGCTTTTGAGCCAGTTCTAATTGACGGTAAAGCCCTTCGTTTGCACCCGCTTGTCTGTGAAGCCTACAACGCCGACTTTGACGGTGACCAGATGGCGATTCACGTTCCATTGTCAGAAGAAGCACAAGCAGAAGCACGTATCCTTATGCTTGCGGCAGAACACATCCTTAACCCTAAAGATGGTAAACCAGTCGTAACACCATCTCAGGATATGGTCTTGGGTAACTACTACTTGACCATGGAAGATGCTGGTCGTGAAGGTGAAGGTATGGTCTTCAAGGATGCGGATGAAGCTGTTATGGCTTACCGCAACGGCTATGTTCACTTGCATACCCGTGTTGGTATTGCAACAGATAGCCTTGATAAGCCTTGGAAAGACAACCAAAAACACAAGGTCATGATGACAACTGTCGGAAAAATCTTGTTCAACGCGATTATGCCAGAAGGTCTTCCTTACTTGCAAGAACCAAACAATGCTAACTTGACAGAAGGAACTCCTGATAAATACTTCTTGGAACCAGGATCAGATATCAAGGCTGCCATTGCAGAATTGCCAATCAACCCGCCATTCAAGAAGAAAAATCTCGGTAACATCATCGCTGAAATCTTCAAGCGTTTCCGTACAACTGAAACATCAGCCCTTCTTGACCGTTTGAAAGACTTGGGTTATTATCACTCAACACTTGCTGGTTTGACAGTGGGTATTGCCGATATCCCAGTTATCGACAACAAGGCTGAAATCATTGAAGAATCTCACGAACGTGTAGAACAAATCAAGAAACAATTCCGCCGTGGTATGATTACGGATGACGAGCGTTATGCAGCTGTTACAGATGAATGGCGTTCAGCTAAGGAAAAATTGGAAAAACGTCTGGTTGAAAAACAAGATCCGAAGAACCCAATCGTTATGATGATGGACTCTGGTGCCCGTGGTAACATTTCCAACTTCTCCCAGTTGGCCGGTATGCGTGGTCTGATGTCAGCTCCGAACGGACGTATCATGGAATTGCCTATCTTGTCTAACTTCCGTGAAGGTCTTTCTGTATTGGAAATGTTCTTCTCAACTCACGGTGCCCGTAAGGGTATGACGGATACGGCCTTGAAGACAGCCGAGTCAGGTTATCTGACTCGTCGTTTGGTTGACGTTGCCCAAGATGTCATCATCCGTGAAGACGACTGTGGAACAGACCGTGGTCTTGACATCCGTTCTATCACAGATGGCAAGGAAATGATCGAGCCACTTGAAGAGCGTTTGCAAGGTCGTTACACTAAGAAAACTGTTAAACATCCTGAAACGGGTGCCGTTATCATTGGTCCAAACAAATTGATTACGGAAGATATTGCCCGTGAAATTGTCAATGCAGGCGTTGAACAAGTAACCATCCGTAGCGTATTTACATGTAACACTCGTCACGGTGTCTGCCGTCATTGTTACGGTATCAACTTGGCAACAGGTGATGCGGTTGAAGTGGGTGAAGCAGTTGGTACGATTGCAGCTCAATCTATCGGTGAGCCTGGTACACAGCTTACAATGCGTACCTTCCACACGGGTGGTGTAGCCTCAAACAGCGATATCACGCAGGGTCTTCCTCGTGTTCAAGAGATCTTTGAAGCTCGCAATCCAAAAGGGGAAGCGGTTATCACTGAGGTCAAAGGGGAAGTTATCGCTATTGAAGAAGATGCTTCTACTCGTACCAAGAAAGTCTTTGTTAAAGGTGTAACTGGTGAAGGCGAATACGTGGTACCATTTACAGCCCGTATGAAGGTTGAAGTGGGTGACCAAGTTGCGCGTGGTGCAGCCCTTACCGAAGGTTCTATCCAACCAAAACGCTTGCTCGAAGTCCGTGATGTCTTGGCGGTTGAAACTTACCTTCTTTCTGAAGTTCAAAAAGTTTACCGTAGCCAGGGTGTAGAAATCGGCGACAAGCACATCGAGGTAATGGTTCGTCAAATGCTTCGTAAAGTTCGTGTCATGGATCCAGGTGACACAGATCTTCTCATGGGTACCCTCATGGATATCACAGACTTTACAGATGCCAATGCTGACGTGGTTATTGCAGGTGGTATTCCGGCAACAGCTCGTCCAGTTCCTATGGGTATCACAAAAGCGTCCCTTGAAACCAACTCATTCTTGTCTGCCGCATCCTTCCAGGAAACAACTCGCGTTCTTACAGATGCAGCTATTCGTGGTAAACGTGACAACCTTCTCGGTCTTAAAGAGAACGTTATCATCGGTAAGATTATCCCAGCAGGTACAGGTATGGCCCGCTACCGTAATCTTGAACCACAAGCCATTAATGAAGTTGAAATCATTGAAGACACAGTAGCTGAAGAACTTGCAGCAGAAGCAGAGCTTGAAGCTGTAACTGAATAATAATCTTTAAGGGAGGACCGTTTGGTCTTCTCTTTTTGTGTAGCCTGTTCAAAAAAAAAACAACCAGATGGTATCCACCTGATTGCTACTATGCTGTCTTTATTTTAAGCTTGGAAAGATGAGAAGGTTCTCCAATTGCTTGTGATAATAATCCTTGTACTTAGAATACACCAAGGTGTGGTTTAGTTGGTCTTGGGTCTTGCCAGGAAAGTCTGAAATGATGCCATCAACCGCTAAATCATCTGCCTGGGTCACGCCAGCTTCATCATTGACTGTCCAGACATAGAGAAATTTCTTGGAGGCTTTGATGTAATCATGTAATTCGGGAGACAGGTCGCTCAAAGGGACGCTGAATCCAGTCAGACCTGGAAATTGCTCCTCAAGGATGGAATTCATAATCAAGACTGTTTCAAATTTAGGTGAGTGGCTGAGGACTCTCTTCATAAATTCTTGGTCAGCTGTTTGTAGTTGATGCTGGCCTTGCTCTAACCGCTGTTGGTATTTTCCTAGAAAGTTTTCTACAATCTGTGGACTGTCTAGCTCAGAAGTTTTGAAATCAATCAGGAGCTTTTGACCAGACTTTTCGGCCTCTGTCAGAATCTGATCAAAGCTGGCGATATGGGCTGTGTGCCCCTCTTGATCGGTCAAGCTAATGTTGGTTAGAGTGCTTAAGGGCAGGTCGTGTGGCCGATAGTGGAGCCCTGTCCAGCCGGATAGATTAGGGTCGTGAAAGACCACATATTCCAAATCTGCTGTTTCCCAGATGTCAATTTCAATGTAGTCAAACTTGCTTTTGCTGGAAATTTGGAAGGCCTCGAGACTATTTTCAACTGCGCTAGGACCGTTGAGGGCCCGGTGGGAAATGACCTGTGGAGACTTTGGGATAATCTGTCTGGCCTCTTGTTTAACAAGGTAGAAGACTGGAAAGACGGGTAGCCAGACGACCAGTAAGGAAGCTGGTTTCCACCAGGTGAATTTTTCGTCAAAAATGACTTTCCACCAGAGCCAGAGCGAGAAAGACAGGACCAGAACAAGGCCACTATAGAGCAGGGCGAAGAGAATGAAGTAAATTTCTTGTACATGCTGGGGAAATCTTTCTGTCAGATGTGCTTGGAGATAGTAATTGGCCAGACTGACAGAGTACCAAAGTCCCAGGGCCAATAGGGGGACCAGGAGTCCAGTGGCTAATTTTTTCCATAGGGGTCTTTGTATTTTTCGTTTTCGGATGTTTGATTTGATAGATTGCTTCATGCTTGCGGAACTTTCTGATTTTACGTACTAGCTTATTATACTTTAAAACCGTCAAATAATCTACTATATTTTTGAGAAACCTAAGCGCAATTGGTGTGGGGAATCAGATGAAATTCTTCTCGGTCAACCAGGCGCGGATAACAGAGAGGGTTTTGTCTTGGAATTTGCCGGATTCGTACATGTGGTCGGCTCCTGTTAGGGACACGAGCACTGATTCGGCGTAGTTCTGAGCTGTTTTTCTGGCGATGGCGGATACGGTCATCTTGTCTTCGCTGCCCGTGATGACCAGGACTGGACCCGAAATCTTGCTGAAATCCACATAGCCTGCTCTGCTTTTGTCAAAGAAAGGAAAGGCCATCTGAGTGTAAACCTTGCCGGATTCAGGAACCAGGGTCTTGAAGATATCCTCCTTGAGACTAGGGTCCTGGATGTTGAGGCAATAGGTGAAAAACTCATCCTTGTATGGTGGCATGGGCTTTTTCCAGAAGCCCCAGCGCAGGAAGTGGCGGATGAAACAACGAATCATGGTTGGATAGAGGGCAAAGATGTCGGCAGTAGGGGCAGGCCCCATGAGAATCATGCCGGCGATTTCTGTGCGCTCGGCGACCATTTGTGCCAAGAGACAGCCCAGGGAATGCCCTAGTAGTAGAGGAGGCTCTTCCAGACTTTCGACCAGGGCAACCAAATCATCAGCGTAGTCGGTCAGGCTGACGGCACCAACCTTTTCCATCACTTGCTCATAGGGTAAGTCGTGGTAGCGCAGGCTAGGCGTGTGAACAATGATGCCCATTTTTTCTAATTTTGTGGCAAATTCTCCCCAGACAGCCCCATCGCACCAGGTTCCGTGAATCAAGATTATATGTTTCATAGACTTTCCTCCAATCATTTTTTCCATTATAACATGTTTGTCATCTGCTTGTGAGTCAGCTGTAACAGTTGTCATATTTATTTAAGTCTTCTTCAAGCTTTCTGCCTTAGGATAGATAGGGTAATATCTGAACCCACCTTTATAGCTCGGCATCTTTATTTTTTTATATAAATGTGCTTCGCTTGGGAATATAGGTTCTAGAAGAAAGGAAGTATTGAAATGAATACATTTTTTGCAAACAAGAAGTTGAAATTGGGAATCGCTGCAAGCTTAGTTGCAGGTATGGCCATGCTGGGACAATCCTTGGCAAGTGCAGATACCTCTGATTCCTATGGTCCGCGCTATCTGGGAGAACATCCAGCTCCAATCTACCAATCATTTGGAGTGGCTGATAGCAGTAGCGCTGTCATTTCGGAGACGGTCTCTACAGCCTCTACGACCTATAGTTCCGCTGTAACGACCAATTATACTGCCAACACCTATCCAGTCGGCCAATGTACCTGGGGTGTAAAGGAGCTAGCGCCATGGGTAGGTAACTATTGGGGCAATGGAGGTGATTGGGCAGCAAGTGCTGCGGCTCAGGGCTATACGGTTGGGACAACTCCTCAGGTAGGTGCCGTTATCGTATGGACAGATGGTGGCTATGGACATGTGGCTTATGTGACAGACGTAGCAGCAGACGGGACCATTCAGGTGATGGAATCGAATTTTAATGGTAATATGTCCATTGGAAACTACCGTGGATGGTTTAACCCGACGACTACCGGGGCAGGTACGGTTAGCTATATCTACCCACCAGCGGATGCTTAGGTAAGGGATAGGAAAGAGGTCTTGGCCTCTTTTTGCTTTCCTATCTACAGCAGCTGATTTTTGGAGCCAAGAATGATATACTAAGAGTGTAGCGTTTTCACTAATTTATACATTTCTCGTCGTTGAAAGGAGACATGATGAATAATTTTCGTTTACAGATTCCGACAGACATCCGTTTCGGACGTGACCGCTTAGCTGAATTGCCAGAGGTCTTGGAACAATTCGGCAAGAAGGTACTTTTGGTCTACGGTGGTGGCTCCATCAAACGCTCTGGTCTCTATGATAAGGTTACGGCCTTGCTGAAGGACAATGATTTTGAGTGGGTGGAGCTGGCAGGTGTCGAGCCCAATCCGCGGATAGATTCAGTCCGTGAAGGTGGAAGGTTGATTCGCGAAAATAGCCTAGACATGCTTTTGGCTGTCGGTGGCGGTTCAGTCGTTGATGCCAGTAAGGTTATGGCTGCGGCAGCTTATTACGATGGTGATGCCTGGGATTTGGTCAAAAATCCTCGCCTGATTGGCCAGGCAGTTCCGATTGTAGATATTCTGACGCTGGCGGCAACTGGTACAGAAATGAACCGTGGGGCTGTGATTTCCAATATGGAGACCAATGAAAAATTGGGTACAGGTGGCTGGGAGCTCATTCCGCGGGCCTCTTTCTTAGATCCGACCTTGACTTACACGGTTTCAAAATGGCAGACGGCAGCTGGTACGGCGGATATGATGAGCCATCTTTTTGAGCAATATTTTAATCGCACAGTTGGAGTGGATGTTCAGGATAGCATTGCAGAGGGCTTGTTGAAGACGGCCATCAAACATGGTCCGGTGGCTCTTGCAGAACCAGAAAATTATGAGGCGCGTGCCAACTTGCTTTGGACCTCGACCCTGGCTTTGAATGGCTTGGTTGCTAGTGGACGTGCGGGCGGCTGGACTTGCCATGCTATCGAGCATGAATTGTCGGCCTATTATGATATTACGCACGGTATTGGTTTGGCTGTCTTGACACCGCGCTGGATGAAATTCTGTGTTGATACTGATCCGACGACACATGCGAAATTTGCAACTTATGCCCGCAATGTTTGGGGACTGACAGAAGGTTCAGATGAAGAATTGGCTAGACAGGCTATTGAGAAAACCTACCATTTCTTCAAAAATGAGATGGAAATTCCGATGACCTTGCCTGAAGTAGGTATCCCAGTCCAAGATTTGGTGAGAGAAATGAGCGAGCAGGCTGTGTTGCATGGTCGCTTGGATGGAAATGTTTTTGTGACTCTTTCAGTGGACCATGTGGAAGAGATTATTCTTGCCTCCTTTGTGGAGATGGAGGAGTTTTAGGCCTAAGTAGGTTTAAAAAGAGCACGAGAGCTATTTTGTGAAAAAACCGATTAATAACGCACCAAATTTGGTGCGTTTTGTGTTACAATAAAACTAAGAATAGGGGGAAAGGCTATGATTGGAGACAATATAAAATCACTACGCCATACACACGATTTAACACAACCAGAATTTGCGAAAATGGTGGGGATTTCACGCAATAGCCTGAGTCGCTATGAAAATGGCACCAGCACCGTATCAACAGAGCTTATCGACCGCATTTGTCAGAAATTTAACATCTCTTATGTCGATATTGTAGGGGAGGACAAGATGTTAACACCTGTTGAAGATTACCATCTGACTTTAAAAGTAGAAGTGATAAAAGAACGAGGAGCAGCCATTTTATCACAGCTTTATAGATATCAGGATAGTCAAGAGATTGCTTTTGATGATGAAGCGAATCCTTGGATTTTGATGAGTGATGACTTGGCTGAATTGATCAATACGAAAATTTACCTTGTCGATACCTTCGATGAAATCGAGCGTTACAATGGTTATTTAGATGGTATTGAGCGGATGTTAGAGATGGTGCATCATCGGGTGGTGGCTTAATGAGATTGGAAGAATTTAGTGAGGCTGACTTTCAGAAGGCTTTACAGCGAACCATTCGGGCTTTAACCCGAGGAAAGATGATTCCAGATCGATCGAAAGCTATTTTGCTTGGAGGACAAAGCGGGGCTGGTAAGACGACTATTCATCGTATCATGCAAAAGGAATTTCAAGGTAATATCATTATCATTGATGGTGATAGCTGCCGTTCTCAGCATCCCAACTACTTAGCCCTGCAAGAAGAGTATGGCAAGGACAGCGTGGACTATACCAAGGGATTTGCAGGAAAAATGGTAGAACAGTTGGTTGACGAACTCAGCACGCAGGGTTATCATTTGCTGATTGAAGGGACTTTGCGTACCACTCAAGTTCCTCGTCAGACTGCTCAATTACTCCGTTCTAAAGGTTACCAAGTTTCTTTAGCTGTAATTGGTACCAAACCAGAGCTTTCTTATCTCAGCACCTTGATTCGTTACGAAGAACTTTATGCCATCGATCCGACTCAGGCTAGAGCAACACCAAAAGAACACCATGATGGGATTGTAGAGAACTTGGTGGATAACTTGAGGGAGTTAGAAAGTGAGAAACTCTTTGAACGAATTCAAATTTACCAAAGAGATAGAACTTGTATATATGATTCTGAATCAGATGAAGGTTCCGTAGCAGAAGTGTTACAAGAGTGTCTCTTTGGAAAATGGAGTAAGGTAGAGGAAGAGATGATGAAGTTTGGACAGGAACGGTTGAGGGAGTTTAAAAAGTAGTTAATTTTCTAATTGATAATTCTTCTAGGAACAGTAATTCGCATTATATTATCGAATGGGTGGTTTGAATTGTTCAAAATTCCAACATATTCTTGTTTATTTTTGATATAATGTAAAAAAACAACAAAGGATTAAACATGAATAAACGAGAACGACTAGAAGAAATTACACGATTGGTAAACAAAAAAGGCACAGTTCGAATTTCTGAGATTGTTGAATTGCTAAATGTTACTGATATGACTGTTCGACGTGATTTTATTGAATTGGAAGAGCAAGGTGTCTTAACAAAAATTCACGGCGGTGCTAGAAGTAATAAGGCTTTTCAATATCGGGAATATTCCCATTCTGAGAAACACATTCAGAATAAGGAAGCCAAGCAAGAGATAGCGGAAAGGGCTGCACAACTGATAGAAGATGGAGACACGGTATTTTTAGGTCCAGGAACAACAGTGGCCTTTCTGGCTGAGGCCATTAAAAATCCTCGCCTAACAGTCATCACAAACTGTATGCCTGTTTTTACCATCCTATCTCAAAAGAAGACTGAGGAGTTTCAAGTCTTTCTTCTGGGGGGAGAATATCGCCAAGTGACAGAATCTTTTGTAGGAGAAATTACCAATACAAGTTTAGAAAAAATGCGATTCAGCAAGATTTTCTTTTCAGGTAACGGACTTAAGGGAACTGATGTCATGACCTCTACCCTAGCCGAAGCCTATACGCAAAATATTGCCATTAAACATTCTTTAGAAAAATATCTACTGCTGGATGCCTCGAAAATTGGAAAAGATGATTTTACTTCCTTTTGTGATTTGCATGATGTAACTGCTCTAGTGACCGATATGACTGCAAAGGATGAAAATTACCAATTATTAAGTAAGCACATCGAAATTATTTCTACAAAATCATAAAGTTATCAAAACCAACAGAGAAATGTTGGTTTTTTGTTTGTATGCTAAAAAAATAAACAAAAATAAAACAAAATATGTTGACTTTATGTTTATTTGGCTGTATAATTTAAACATAAAAAGCGAAAACGCTTTTTCTAAGTTTTGCAAAACAAAGATTTTCTGCCAAATATGGCTACAACTTTCTATTTTTGTTAGGAGATAGGTTATGACAATCATTATCGGTGCTGATCCAGCGGGTTCAAAACTAAAAGACGTTATTAAAGATTATTTGCTAGAAAAATCATATGACTTTAAAGATGTCAGTGATGGAAGCGATTTTGTTGATACAACTTTGGCAGTAGTTGCAGAAGTTAATCAAGAGGAAGGAAATCTTGGCATTGTGATTGATGCTTATGGTGTTGGTCCATTTATGACCGCAACTAAAGTCAAAGGCATGATTGCTGCAGAAGTTTCAGACGAACGCTCTGCCTATATGACAAGAGGACACAACAATTCGCGTATTATTACAATCGGTAGTGAGATTGTAGGAGAAGGAATTGCTAAAAATATCGTTAAAGGATTTGTTGAAGGTGAGTATGATGGTGGCCGTCACCAAATTCGTGTCGATATGCTAAATAAAATGTGCTAATTGTTGTAAACAAAGGAGAATACGAGATGAAAATTGCAATCGGTTGTGACCACATTGTAACCTATGAAAAAATTGCTGTGGTAGATTATTTGAAAAATCAAGGATATGAAGTGTTGGACTTTGGGACTTATGACAATGTTCGTACTCATTACCCAATCTTTGGTAAAAAAGTTGGTGAAGCTGTTGCAAGCGGACAAGCAGATTTAGGAATTTGTATTTGTGGAACAGGTGTTGGAATCAACAATGCTGTAAACAAGGTGCCTGGTGTTCGATCAGCCCTGGTTCGTGATATGACCTCTGCACTCTATGCAAAAGAAGAGTTAAATGCCAACGTCATTGGTTTTGGAGGAAAGATTACAGGTGAGTTGCTCATGTGCGACATCATTGAAGCCTTCATTAAAGCAGAATACAAACCAACTGAAGCAAACAAACGTTTGATTGAAAAGATTGCTGCAGTTGAAACGCTCAATCAAGAGCAGGCTAATCCAGAGTTCTTTACGGAATTTCTTGAAAAGTGGGATCGTGGAGAATACCACGACTAGGAGGTTCTCATGATTTTGACAATCACTTTAAATCCGTCGGTTGATATTGCCTATCACTTGGATACCTTTTATTTGGATACGGTCAATCGAGTAGAAAAAGTTCAAAAAACAGCTGGAGGCAAGGGGCTCAATGTCACACGAGTTTTGAAACAAATCGGTGAAGATGTTGTAGCAACAGGCTTTATTGGCGGTGAGATTGGAAGTTATGTAAAGAAACAACTCACTCGAAATGATATTAAAAATTCCTTTGTGGAAATTGGGAGCGAAACACGTAACTGTATTGCGGTTCTTCATGATGGCAAACAGACGGAGATTTTAGAACAAGGACCAACTATTCAAGAACACGAAGCCTTTAATTTTATTGAACACCTTGAAATTACTCTGAACAATGTAGATGTAGTTGTCATTTCAGGAAGTTTGCCTAAGGGACTTGCTAGCAATTATTATGTTGAGATTGTAGAACTTTGTAAAAAATACGGTGTAGCTGTTGTTTTGGATTGTTCTGGTGAGGCGCTGAAAAACGTTTTAGAAAGCCAGCAGAAGCCGACAGTTATTAAGCCGAATACAGAGGAGTTATCACAACTGATTGGTAAAGAAGTTACTGATGATATTCAAGAGTTGAAATCAGTTTTGTCTGGTCAACTTTTTCAAGGAATTGAGTGGATAGTCGTCTCATTAGGGGCACAGGGGGCTTTTGCCAAGCACAATGACAAGTTCTATCGTGTCAGAATTCCAAAAATCAAAGTCGTCAATCCAGTAGGATCAGGCGATTCAACTGTTGCAGGTATTGCAGCAGGTTTGGTACATGCTTTACCTGATGCAGAATTATTAAAAAATGCTAATGTTTTAGGCATGTTAAATGCCCAGGAAGAACAGACAGGTTACGTCAATTTAGAAAATGCAGAATCGTTGTATTCGCAAATCGAAGTCGAAGAGGTATAATATGGTAGTAACAGCAGATAAAAGAAAATACATGGAAAAAGTAAGCAATGAAGCAGGTATTATTTCAGCTTTAGCTTTCGACCAACGTGGAGCCCTGAAAAAAATGATGGCAAAACATCAGGCAGAAGAACCTACTGTGGAGCAGATGGAAGAACTAAAGAAACTAGTTTCAGAGGAATTAACACAGTTTTCTTCCTCAATTCTGTTAGATCCTGAATTTGGTTTGCCAGCATCACGCGCTCGTGACGAACAGTGCGGTTTGCTTTTGGCTTATGAAAAAACTGGCTATGACACTAGTTCAACCAGTCGTTTGCCAGATTGCCTGGTAGAATGGTCTGTAAAACGACTAAAAGAAGAAGGGGCAGATGCTATCAAGTTCTTACTCTACTATGACGTTGATGGTGATTCATATGTCAACCTTCAAAAACATGCCTATATTGAACGCTTGGGTTCAGAATGTCAGGCTGAAGGTTTACCATTCTTCTTGGAAATTTTGAGCTACGATGAAACGATTGAAGACAATGCCAGTGTGGAATTTGCAAAAGTCAAACCTCGAAAAGTAAATGAGGCTATGAAAGTATTTTCGGATGAACGCTTTGGAGTGGATGTTCTCAAGGTAGAGGTACCTGTGAACATGAATTTTGTAGAAGGCTTTGGAACAGGGGAAGTCATCTATACGAAAGAAGAAGCAGCTGAATTTTTCCGTCAACAAGAAGCATCAACTCATTTACCATACATTTATCTAAGTGCAGGTGTTTCTGCTAAGCTTTTCCAAGATACACTAGTGTTTGCACATGAAGCAGGTGCTAAATTTAACGGTGTTCTCTGTGGTCGTGCGACGTGGGCGGGTGTTGTGCCAGTCTATATTGAACAGGGTGAAGAAGCTGCGCGTGAATGGTTACGTACTGTTGGTCGTGAAAATATTGAGGGACTTGATGCAGTCTTGTCTCAAACAGCAACTTCTTGGCTAGAAAAATAATTGAAAAATAACCATTTTCTTAAAAGAAAGGGTTTACATTTTCTGAGAATATGCTATAATAATCTCATCAGCAAGAATAGAGTGGATTGTAACTAATTCGATTAGGCAAGACTACAAATGGATTTGAGAGTAGGATATTCTCGGTTTGTTTGTAGTCTTTTTTGCTTAAAAATATAGGAGGGATATATGTTTAGGATTATACAAGCGCTCAATAATAATGTTGCTTTAGTGAAAAACGAACAAGATGAACAAGCCGTTGTCATGGGGCTAGGAATAGTCTTTCAAAAGAAAAAAGGTGATTTGATCACTCCAAGCAAGGTCGAGAAAGTTTTCCTTTTGAAAACAGAGGAATCCAAAGAAAACTTTTTAACCCTTTTGAAAAATATTCCGCTTGATATCCTAACGGTGACTTATAACATGATTGATGATTTGGTAGTAAAATATCATTTTCCGGTTCAGGAATACCTATATGTAACCCTTACCGACCACGTTTATTCGGTGTATCAAAAGCTTTTAAAGGGAACTTATCAGGAAAGTCATTTACCAGATATTTCAGCGGCGTATGTTACTGAGTTTCAAATGGCGAAAGAGGCTGTTGTCGTTTTAAGTCAAAAGTTGTCGGTAACTTTTCCAGAAGATGAAGTTGGACGAATGGCTTTACATTTCATTAATGCCAAAGGGGATTACGAAGTTTCTGATAATAACAAAGAGGATGCAACGAAAAAAGTGCTAACTTTGATTGAAGACGAGCTGGCAAAAAATAATATCAAGCGCAGCGCAGAAAATAGTAATCTTTACGACCGTTTGATGATTCATTTAACCTACCTCATTAATCGATTGCAGATGAATCAGCAAGATAATGCATCGTTGATTAATTTGGAAGAATATGTGAAATCAGATTATCCGCAAGCCTATCAAATTGGGCAAGCTATTTATGATTTGATTGAACAAGAACTAAACATAGATTTATCGCGTAGTGAACGTGTTTACCTTGTGATTCACATTCAACGCTTATTGAAATAAGGAGAAAATTATGTATCAATTACCAGAAGATTTTATTTTTGGTGGGGCAACAGCAGCCTACCAAGTTGAAGGAGCTACTAAAGAAGGTGGTAAAGGTCCAGTAGCTTGGGACGATTTTTTAGCAGAACAAGGGCGTTTCAGCCCAGACCCTGCTAGTGATTTCTATCATCAATACCCACAAGATATTGAACTTTGTGAAAAATTTGGTGTCAACGGACTTCGCTTATCCATTGCTTGGAGCCGTATCTTCCCAAATGGTACTGGTGAGGTCAACCAAGAAGGAGTTGATTATTACCACAAAGTGTTTGCGGAATGTCAAAAACGCAACATCACAGCCTTTGTCACGCTCCATCACTTTGACACGCCAAAAGTTTTGTTTGACAATGGGGATTTTTTAAACCGTGATACGATTGAAGCTTTTGTTAACTATGCAAAATTCTGTTTTGAAGAATTTACAGAAGTTCGTCATTGGAGCACCTTCAATGAAATTTACCCAGTAGCAACCAACCAATATTTGCTTGGTATTTTCCCACCAGGAATCAAATATGACCTGTCAAAAGTCATTCAATGTCTGCACAATATGATGTATGCGCATGCGCGTGTGGTTAATTTGTTCAAAGATGGTGACTATCAAGGAGAAATCGGTGTAGTACATTCTCTTGAAACAAAATACCCAGCAACAGATAGCGAAGAAGATAAACACGCTGCTTTTTTAGATGATGCCCTTTCTATTCGATTTTTACTGGATGCAACTTATCTAGGTTATTATTCAAACGAAACAATGGAAGCGCTTAACGAAATCTGCGCAGCTAACAATGCCAGCTACGAATTCCTTGATAGCGACTTTGAGGAAATGAAAAAAGCCAGCCACCGCAACGATTATCTTGGTATCAATCATTACCAATGTCACTTTGTTAAAGCCTACAATGGCGAAAATGCCATTCATCACAACGGTACAGGTGACAAAGGAACATCTGTTTACAAAGTCAAAGGTATTGGCGAGCGCATTTACAAAGAAGGTATTCCAAGAACGGACTGGGATTGGATTATCTATCCAGAAGGTCTGTATGATTTGCTTCTTCGTATCAAATCGGATTATCCGCATTACAATAAAATCTATATCACAGAAAATGGTATGGGCTATAAAGATGAATTTGACGATGGTATCATCATGGACCAACCGCGTATTGATTATTTGAAAGTTTACTTGCAATCTCTTGCAAAAGCAATTGATGCTGGGGTTAATGTTAAAGGCTATTTCCTTTGGTCATTGATGGATTTGTTCTCATGGTCAAATGGTTATAATAAACG
Source organism: Streptococcus sp. A23 (assembly GCF_043674155.1). Classification (NCBI taxonomy): domain Bacteria; kingdom Bacillati; phylum Bacillota; class Bacilli; order Lactobacillales; family Streptococcaceae; genus Streptococcus; species Streptococcus sp. A23. Next base: position 57,971 of record NZ_JBIMJP010000003.1, read on the forward strand.
CTATGGTTTGTTCTATGTGGATTTTGAAACACAAAAACGTTATCCAAAAGCGTCAGCTTACTGGTACAAACACATCAGCGATACAAAAATTGTAGAATAGGGGATTTAGAAAATGGATAAAAAAGAATTACAAATGTTAGGTTTTGAAATTGTGGCTTACTCAGGTGATGCAAGAAGCACACTTCTTCAATTGCTTAAGGAAGTTCGCTCTGGCAACTTTGATAATGTTGATAAAGCGATTAAAGATGCTGACGAAAATTTGGCTAAAGCTCACAATGCTCAAACACAATTGTTAGCACAAGAAGCAGGCGGCGAAGATTTGGAACTTGGTTTCATCTTTGTTCACGGTCAAGACCACTTGATGACAACCTTGTTGCTACGTGACCTCATTACGGATTTTATTGAATTATATAAAAATCGCTAATTTTGAAAAAAAGAAAGGACATGAACTAGGGCTTGGTAACAGCAAAATCTCCTCTCAATAGTCATTTTTGACATATCCTATTTCTTTTAAAGATGTGTCAGAAATAACTAGCCAAGCCTATGTTCTTTGGGAGTTGTATCATGAACAAACTCATTCAACAAATTGAAAAAGGGAAACCTTTTTTTGAAAAAATTTCTCGCAATATTTACCTTGGTGCTATACGTGATGGTTTCTTAGCAGCCATGCCAGCGATTCTCTTTTCTAGTATCTTTATCTTGATTGCTGCCTTGCCAGAAGTTGTAGGAATAACACTTCCAGAAGCTTTTTCTACTTGGCTTTGGAAGGTTTACGGTTATTCTATGGGGGTCGTTGCAATTCTTGTTTCGGCAACTACGGCACGCTGTTTGGCAGAATCTGTCAATCGTCAAATGCCAAGCAATAAAAAAATCAATGCGGTTTCTGTTATGCTTGCATCAATTGTTAGTTTCCTTTTGTTGAGCGCAGATCAAATTGATGGTGGTTTGGCAAATGGCTATATGGGGACAAAAGGGATTCTAGCTGCTTTTGTAGCCGCCTTCATCACCGTTAATGTTTACAAGTTCTGTGTGTTGCGCGATATCACCATTAAGATGCCAAAGGAAGTGCCAGGGACTATTTCGCAAACATTCCGTGATATCTTCCCATTCTCATTTGCCGTATTTGCAGCTGTTATCATTGATACTATCATTCGTTATTTCTTTGGCACATCATTTGCAGAAGTAGTTACAAATCTATTCCAACCGTTATTTGTAGCTGCAGACGGATATCTTGGAATCTCCTTGATTTGGGGAGCGACTGCTTTATTTTGGTTTGTTGGGGTGCATGGTCCGTCTATCACAGGTCCAGCAATTGCAGCTGTTGTTTATACTAATGTGGAGTTGAATTTGCAGTTAGTTAAATCAGGGCAACATGCCAGTAATGTTTTAACAGAACCGTTAGGTAGTTTTGTTGGTAACCTAGGAGGTACAGGTGCTACATTAGTTGTTCCTTTCCTATTTTTACTATTTGCAAAGTCAAAACAGTTAAGAGCTGTTGGTAAAGCTTCTTTTATTCCTGTGAGTTTCGCAGTGAATGAACCTCTCCTCTTTGGAGCTCCAATTGTTCTAAATCCTTACTTTTTCATCCCATTTATTTTAGCACCTATGGTCAATGTGTGTATCTTTAAGTTCTTTGTTGATGTTTTCCAGATGAATAGTTTCATATATGTTCTACCTTGGGCTACACCAGGACCAATTGGTATTATTCTTGGTACGGGCGTTAGTCTTTTAGCTGTTAGTCTTGTCTTTGTTCTCATTGTTGTTGATGCTATTATTTATTTCCCATTCATTAAGGCTTATGATGCCTCACTTCTTGAAGAAGAAGAAGCTGTTGCTGAAAGCATAACTGCTACAAAGGATAAAGCGGAAAAAGTTGTTGAGGAAAAACCAGCTGTTAAAGTCACAACTGACAAACCAATCAACGTTTTGGTCCTTTGTGCTGGTGCTGGTACAAGTGCTATGCTTGCTAATGCTCTTACTGAAGGTGCAACTGCCATAGGTGCAAACATCACAGCGTCAGCAGGTGCTTATGGTTCCCATTATGAGATTATGAAAGATTTTGACATGATTGTACTTGCTCCGCAAGTTAATTCATTCTACGAAGATATTAAGAAAGATACGGATGCGCTTGGTATTAAGTTAGCAGCTACAAAAGGTGCTGAATACATTAAATTAACACGTGATCCAGAAGGTGCAGTAGCCTTTGTCTTATCTTATTTCAACTAACAGTAATTGCTAGATAAAATTACTCTAACTCATATAAAAGCTATATTTTTAAAAGAATCTATAAAATTCTTGATGTTGTAGAGTACTATGACTTAACCACAGTGGTGACTAATTAAGATAACATACTTAAGGAAGGACTATGATAATAAATAATTTGCATTATCATAGATGTGATATAACATGAAACAATTACCTAATGATTTTATCTTTGGTGGCGCGACAGCCGCTTATCAAGCTGAAGGAGCTACACGTACGGATGGTAAAGGGCTAGTAGCTTGGGATAAGTATTTAGAAGATAATTACTGGTACACAGCAGAACCAGCAAGTGATTTTTACCATAAATATCCAGTTGATTTACAATTGGCAGAGGAGTTTGGAGTAAACGGCATTCGTATATCCATTGCGTGGTCACGTATCTTTCCTAAAGGATACGGTGAAGTAAATGCTAAAGGAGTAGAATTTTACCATAACTTATTTGCAGAATGTCATAAACGTCATGTTGAACCTTTTGTGACATTGCATCACTTTGATACTCCAGAAGTACTACATTCTAATGGTGATTTTCTTAATCGTGAAAACATAGAGCATTTTGTTAACTATGCTGCATTTTGTTTCAAAGAATTTCCTGAAGTTAATTATTGGACGACTTTTAATGAAATTGGTCCGATTGGTTCGGGACAATATTTATCTGGACATTTTCCGCCAGGAATTCAATATGATTTAGCTAAAGTTTTTCAATCTCATCATAATATGATGGTAGCACATGCTAAAGCTGTTAAATTTTTTAGGGATGGACAATATAATGGAGAAATTGGAATTGTCCATAGTTTACCGATGAAGTATCCTTATAATCCGGATAATCCAGCAGATGTACGAGCAACAGAGTTAGAGGATATTCTGCATAATAAATTTATTTTGGATGCAACTTATTTGGGAGAGTACTCAGATAAAACAATAGATGGAGTTAATTATATTTTATCTATCCATGGAGGTGAACTAGATTTACGTCAAGAAGACTTTGCTGTACTCAAAATGGTAAAAGATGAAATAGACTTTATAGGCATTAATTATTATATGAGTGATTGGATTAGTGCTTTTGATGGAGAAACACAAATTATTCATAATGGTAGAGGAAATAAAGGAAGTTCTGTTTATCAAATTAAAGGTATTGGAAAGCATGAATCAGATGTAGAAGTTCCTCGTAACGATTGGGACTGGATGATTTATCCTAAGGGCCTGTATGATCAAATTATGCGTATTACAAAAGAATATCCAAATTATAAAAAGATTTACATTACAGAAAACGGTCTAGGCTACAAAGATGAATTTGTAGATGGGACTGTTTACGATGATGCTCGTATTGACTATGTCAAAAAACATTTAGAAGCGGTAGCAGATGCTATTGCTGATGGGGCTAATGTCAAGGGATACTTTATTTGGTCGCTTATGGATGTCTTTTCTTGGTCAAATGGATATGAGAAGCGTTATGGTTTATTCTACGTAAACTTTGAGACGCAAGAACGTTACCCTAAAAAATCAGCTTATTGGTACAAACAATTGGCAGAAAGTCATACAATAGAATAATTCATAAAAACAATAGACTTATATTTGCCTCCTGAAATGATAGGAGGCTTTTTATTATCATTAGAAAACCACTAGCTGTGTTAGTGGTTCAGTGTAGCTTTCAATGTAGTATAAAAAAACTCCCTAAAATAATATATTAGAAAAGGTTTCCCGACCACAAACTAATATACATAGACCCCCTGATGAATCATGATAATAATAGTTTAGCACGTCCAACATGGAATTGTAAGTATCATATTGTTTTGGCCCCAAAATACCGTTGACAAATAGTATATGGAAAATACAACGCAAACGCTTGCACAAATAACAAGAAAGCGTTAAAATAAAGATAAATAAATCAAAATAGAGGTGCACTATGGAAAAACATTACCGAAAGATTTTATATTTGGTGGAGCAACTGCTGCATATCAAGCAGAGGGTGCTACACAGACGGATGGAAAAGGTCGTGTTGCGTGGGACAAGTATCTAGAAGATAATTACTGGTACACTGCGGAACCAGCTTCTGATTTTTATAATCGTTATCCAGTTGATTTAGAACTAAGTGAACAGTTTGGTGTGAATGGCATTCGCATTTCGATTGCGTGGTCTCGTATCTTCCCAACAGGCTTTGGAGAAGTGAATCCAAAGGGAGTAGAGTTTTACCATAAATTATTTGCGGAATGCCATAAACGTCACGTTGAACCATTTGTAACGCTTCATCATTTTGATACACCAGAAACGCTACATTCTAATGGTGACTTTCTAAATCGAGAAAATATTGAGCACTTCGTCAATTACGCAGCGTTTTGCTTCAAAGAATTCCCCGAAGTGAATTACTGGACAACCTTTAATGAAATCGGTCCAATTGGTGATGGGCAATATCTAGTTGGGAAGTTCCCACCAGGGATTCAGTATGACTTAGCTAAGGTATTCCAATCTCACCACAATATGATGGTTTCACATGCTAAAGCTGTTAAGCTTTATAAGGATGCTGGATATAGCGGAGAAATTGGTGTTGTACACGCATTGCCAACGAAATATCCTTATGATCCAAGCAATCCTGACGATGTTCGTGCAGCGGAACTAGAAGATATTATTCATAATAAATTTATCCTCGATGCTACATACTTGGGTTACTATTCTGAAAAAACACTTGAAGGCGTTCGACATATTCTGAAAGTAAATGGTGGGGAATTAGACCTTCGTGATGAAGACTTCGCTGCCTTAGATGCCGCAAAAGATTTGAACGACTTCTTGGGCATCAATTACTATATGAGTGATTGGATGAGGGCTCATGACGGTGAGACTGAAATTATCCATAATGGTAAAGGTGAAAAGGGAAGTTCTAAGTATCAAATCAAGGGAGTTGGTCGTAGAGAATCTCCAGTTGATATTCCAAAAACAGATTGGGATTGGATTATCTACCCGCAAGGCCTTTATGATCAAATCATGCGTGTAAAAAATGACTATCCAAACTATAAGAAAATCTACATCACTGAAAACGGCCTAGGCTATAAAGATGAGTTTGTAGATGGTACAGTCTATGACGATGGTCGAATCGACTACGTGAAAAAGCATTTAGAAGTGATTTCAGATGCTATCTCAGATGGTGCCAATGTTAAAGGTTATTTCATCTGGTCCTTGATGGATGTATTTTCTTGGTCAAATGGATACGAGAAACGATATGGATTGTTCTATGTTGACTTTGAGACCCAAGAACGCTATCCAAAGAAAAGTGCATATTGGTATAAAAAAGTAGCGGAAACACAGGTTATTGAATAAAACTAATACAAGGATGCCTAGCTCAAGTTAGCATCCTTGTTTTCATATAAGGGAGGCAGTTTTTATGCTCGAATTAAAAAATGAGAACTTAACAGTACAATTTTCTGAATTAGGTGGGCAAATTATTTCCATTAAAGACAAGGATGGTATCGAATATCTTTGGCAAGGAGATCCGACCTATTGGAGCGGTCAAGCGCCAGTTCTATTTCCGATTTGTGGAAGTTTACGAAATGATTGGGCTATCTATGAACCTGCAGAAAGACCGACATTTACAGGCACAATTCCAAGGCATGGACTTGTGAGAAAAATGATGTTCAAAAATGTAAGAACTACTGAAAACTCTTTAGAATTTTCTATTTCATCAAACGAAGAAACCGTAAAAAATTACCCTTTTGAATTTGAACTTTCTATTAACTACTCACTACTTGGCAATACAATTCGAACTGAATATCGGGTGAAAAACCTTGAGGGACATAGAAAGCTACCTTACTTTATTGGGGGTCACCCAGGTTTTAATTGTCCCTTGTTGGATGGTGAGAGTTACGAAGACTATTATTTAGAATTTGAAAAAGTAGAATCTTGTACAGTACCTAGAAGTTTTCCAGAAACTGGCTTACTTGATCTGCAAGATCGCCGGCCATTCTTGGAAAATCAGAAGACCTTGGACTTGTCCTATAAACTGTTTGAGCATGATGCCATAACATTGGATCAGTTAGCATCACGAAAGGTAACCTTGAAATCCAAAAATCATCAGAAGAAACTTTCGATTGCATTTGATGATTTTCCATATTTAGTGATTTGGTCAACTACAAATCAGAGTCCCTTTATCGCATTAGAACCATGGAGCGGACTCTCTACTTCATTGGAAGAATCTGATATTTTCAATGCCAAACGAAGTATTAGCTATGTTGCTCCAAATGAAGTTGATAAAAAACATTTTGATATTATTATTGAGTAACCTTTTGAAAATGTTTGTTCGTTACAGAAATTTGGTAAAATAGTTCGTATAATGAAAAAACTAAAAAATATTAAGCCACGATGCTTTGTTTTTATTTGTATCCTAATTTTTCTTGCTTTAGGTTTTGACAGTCGGCTTCAAGTAACTCATTACAGGCTTGTTAGTCCCAAAATATCTCAGCCAATCAGACTTGCTCTAATTACTGATTTACACTCATCAAATTACGGTAAAAATCAGATACAAATCGTGGAAACATTAGAGAAAGAAAAGCCAGATATCATTTTATTGGGTGGAGATATTTTTGATGATGAACTTTCTGACAGAAAAACTCTAGAATTGTTAAGCGGGCTGGGAAAATTTAATCATACTTACTATGTGTCAGGTAATCATGAAATATGGAGTAATCGATATGATCAGATGCTGGAAGATCTGAGACAACAGAATGTGGTCGTATTATCTGGAGATAGTAGTAGAGTTGATGTAAGGGGGCAGTCCATCACTATTTCAGGCATTGATGATCCTGAATATTTTCAAAAGTACGATACTAGTGAGAATTTGCTAGACCAACTTGAAGACATAAAAGGGAAGCAAATAAGCGCTGACTTTCAAGTTTTACTAGCGCACCGGCCAGAACTAATTGATACATATCAAAAGTATGGATTTGATTTAGTGTTATCTGGTCATGCGCATGGAGGACAATGGAGAGTACCTTATTTGGTTAATGGTGTATTTGCGCCTAATCAAGGTTTTCTTCCGAAATATGCAGGTGGTTTATATGAAGTTGAAAATTCGTATTTTATTGTAAGCAGGGGTCTGGCTAAAGAATCTACACGAGTACCAAGATTCTTTAATCGCCCAGAAATTATCATTGTAGATCTTGTTAATCCGTAATTTCACTTCTTTCTAATCACTCAAAAACCCACTGACTTTTAATGAGCCAGTGGGTTTATTACTTATTCGAATCAAAATCTTATTTCAAAAAAGGTAGTGATTCGACTGATTTGTACTGCAATGTAATGAAAGTTCATCCTTCAAAAATCGCTTAAAATCAAGGTTTCTACCGTCTATTGACGTGTAGTGAATCCCTATTTCACCTCAGTAAAGATTAAGTATTGTCTATTTTAGCTGTTAGAAACGTTTATATATCAACGTTTTTGTAATGTTCCTTAGCAAAAGGTAGAGTGAATGGTAGAGTAGTTATTGCGTTAGTTCAGCAATCTTATCAAGATAAATACCAACAGCTTCTAACATTCGTTGAGGTGCTAATTCAGCGTAAGTATCCATTGTTATCCTAGTTGATTAAAAAAATCTCTGATTTCCTCATCTTTTATAAAATAATATATAATTTTCCCCTCTCTTCTAGTGTCCAAGATGTTTTGATTGGCTAGTTTACGAAGATGGTGGGAGGCAGATGCCATACTGAGATTTAGTAAACAGGCTATATCGCAGACACATAGTTCTTCAACAGCAAGGAGATAAAAGATGATATTTATCTGTTTATTATCGGTGAACTTTGATAAAATGCGAAGTGATTTTTGGACTTTTTCCTTTTCAAGGTAGTTCGTTGCGGTTGTAACATTTTGTTGATTTATAACATTCACTTGGCAGATACTATCTTTTTTCAAAATACTTTCTCCTAGCCTAACACATTCCATAGCATGTCAAAGCTGTTGTTTTCAATCAGGATATACATCCCCAATCCTAAATAGACAACGGCAATAAACCATCTGCTATATTTTTCCAAAGTTTCTCCAACAGAAGGGATTTGTGCCAATTTTTGGGCAGAAAAAACCAAGAGATAAATCATGACTAGAAAGGTAAGTAAAGCCACTATCAAATTCGCTAAATTTAAGGTAGTAAAATATGGGACAAAGACACCAATATTGTCAGCACCACAACTTGCAAAAGTAATCATAGCGACTAGAAAAATCAGGTTTTTATTATCTTTGCTCAAACCTTCTTTGGCAATAGCTTCTCCATCAGAATCTCCTAAAAGCAAAACTTTGAGGCCTAGGAAAATTGGAATCAAACCGAGCAAACCTAAAATCTCTTTACTAGGAATATAATCTAAGACAAATGCAAAAAGCAAACTTAGCAATATTAGACTAACAGAGCCTAGAAATTGTCCTAAATAGATGTTAATGATGTCTTTTCTGCTTTTTCTTTTGGCAAAAAATAACATTAGGATAATAAGTAAGTCTACGGCTGTCCCAGAATACAGGATTATTGAAGTAACAATATTTTGAATCATAAAACACCTCATTCAAATATATTTTTGAATGTATTCTAACATTAAACTTTATAGATGTCAACTTCAGCTCCACCAAAATATAGATAAGAAGTTAGTGTACCAAATATAAAGCCCTGCCATCCAAATGATAACAGGGCTTAACTTCAATATCCAAATGATATATTCATCTAAAAAAGGTAGAGTAAAAGGTAGAGTTTTTATTGATTTGTAGTGCGATATAATGAGTTTCAAAAAATCAAAAATCGCTTAAAATCAAAATTTTGACGTCTATTGACGTGTACTGAAACCCTTACTTAACCTCAGTAAAGGTCTAATAATGTCTATTTTAGCGATTATAAACCTTGATATAGCAAGACTTTTATGAATTGTCCTCCAAAAGTGTAGAGAAAAATGTAGAGATAGAATAACTATGCCGTTAATTCGTCTAATTTGGTTTGAAACAAGCTAACAACTTCCAATTTTCTTTTGCGCTAGTGAAGCGTACGTATCCATGGTAGTGGAGATTGACCGATGCCCTAATCGAACTTGTAATTATTACTTCAGTTTATCTTGTTGCGTTATAGTAATATTTAGTTCCAAACAGAAAAATACTTGATTGATAAGTAAATATATGTTAGAATGAAATCGATAAATAGAAAGCGCATTCATGGATTAGGTAAATATTGTGGACTAAAAAACTTCCTAATTTATTTTTGTTGCAGGTAGTTATAATTGGTAACGCAAATTCATATAAACAGGATCTGCAGAATGGAGAACACCATGAAGTGAGAATTCAGTCGTAAAAAAAGCCAGGTGGACTTGATGTGGGGAAAGCAGACTGATGGGGGATGTATTTTTATAGATTTCAAATTAATATTAATAAGGATAGGAGGTTCCCTGTAGATGAAAATCTACATTTATTAACTTCTGAAAAGTCATCAATTACTCATAAAGTAAATATGACAATTGAAAATAGGAAAGGAGAATATCATGCATAAGTTTGAAAAGCTATTGCTATTGTCAGGGGTTTCAGCTAGTTTATTTTTAGGATTGGGAGTGAACGCTACTTCTGTTTATGCAAATACAAAAGTAGATCAGGTAGATTCAACTATCTTAGGTGGCTGGAATGAGGAAACAGGTAAGTTTTCTAACCAGAATAGTAATTTAACGCCTGGAATTTCTAGATTGCGAGCAGCCAACAGTGGACCGATACATAATGGAAAACGTGAAAACCGTTTTCGGAAAGATGGTCTTGAATCGAGAGCTGTTGCTTCTACCACTTGGCCAGGAGTCTATCATTACAGTAGAGCTCAGATGGTAGGGGCGTATGGAAGAGGTCGTGTTAATACTGACTCAGGTCGTGTTTGGGCTCGTAATGGTACACAAGCTTACTCTCCATGGGTATTTGAAGGAGAGATTAGTACAAATCTCGCGAAAACTTTCTATGGTAAATAGTAATTGTTAAATAAATATGCCTTTTCATTAAAAAAGAAAAGGCATATTTTCTATCAGGTGATAATTTATGAATTTATTGAGAAAAATACAAATTTATATACCACTATTTATTTTAATGGCGTGTCTATGGCTTAATTACTATTACCAAAATCAGCAAAACTTAGTGGTGTTAGAAAGTAATGCTCTTAGAACATCAAACCATTTATCTCTATCTTCTGATGAATTTAGTGACATATTGACTAAAATTGGTAAGAATAATGATAACTTTTGGCTAGTTCAGAAGATAGAAAATGGAGATAAGGATGTTCTGAATATTTTTGCCAATAACTGGGATAATCTTCACTTCCCTCATAAAACAGGAGAATTATTATATAAAAATAATGATTCGAAAGCCTTGATTGGCTATTCAATAAAGACTATTTATGAAGAAAATAAAGAATATGTTATTTTTGAGGGAAGAAAATATGAAGTAATTGGAAAACTTGGAATGTTAGCTAATAGTCCGTTGTCCAGAACCATTTTAGTTAGTGACAAAAAGTTATTAGCACATGAAGGGGAACTCAGTTTAAATGGTGAATTAAATGATCCCAATTTTCAGAATCATACGAAACCAGGTGATAACATAGGTGTTGAACGTATTTTTTCTTTGTCACAATTTGCTTTCTTATTGAATGCAAGTACTGTAACGTTTGTCGGTCTATCTATTATTTTTTGGATACATTTCCTTATCCGAAAAAATAACAAAATATATCAAACATATCATTTATTAGGAAAAAACTGGGTATCCATTTATATCAAAGAATTATTTTTTCTACTTTCAGCAAATATTTGTATTTTGACGACATTTACCTTCCTATTTAAGCTACTAGGAGAGAGGCAAATGATGTTACCCCACCATTTAGCGATGGTCTTGATTGAGGTGATTAGTTTTACATTTTTGTTTTACAGAGGGAGAGCTAATGAAAAATAGAAATAATGACATACATATAAAAAAAACAATTCCCTCCGTCCTACTTCACTTACTTGCAAGTTTATTAGTCATATTACTTACGGTAGTTATCACATTAACTAGTCAGTTATTATTAAAAAATGATCAAGCTAAAAATAATATAACCCGACTATCCAACGGTTATTATAGTTACACTATAATTGATACTCTATATGAAGACGATGCTTTTTATCAGTTTAGGAGTGATAAAGAGAGTCTTGATACTCTTAGAATATTTTACAATAACTTGTATCAATCAAAAGAAATTGAGTTGTTAGCAACTTTTAATCAACCGCTTTTTATTCAATCATTCAATAAAGGAGAGAAATTTTTATATGATGAAGGGATGCTAGAAACCAATGGAAACACTAAGGATCCTGAAGCAGTAAAATCTTTTCAAATGAATCGGAAAGCATTTGATTTTTATCATTTAAAAGTTGAAGAGGGAGAGGAAATAGATTGGCCCTCTATATCTTTATTAGATTTCAACTCCTATCCTATACTTTTAGGTAGTCAATTTCGTGAACATTACAAACTAGGAGATAAAATCACTGGGGAATTTTATACGAAAACAATAACGTTTGAAGTTAAGGGTTTTTTAGAACCAAATAGTTATGTTTTCTATAAAGGGAATGCGGAATTTTATTTAGATGATTATATCGTTATACCTTATCCTATTGAACTTCCAGACATTAAGACAAAGGATTTTACATTTGAAGGTATTTTATATTTCGCTATGATTAATAGCCAGTTTGCAACACGTTTACCAAGAGAGAAGGTTTTGGAAGTGCTTCGAGAACAATCGGAAAAGTCAGGTTTTGTTGATTTTTCGCTGTTGGAAGTGGATGATTTTTTAATAAAATACGAGCAATTGTTATCGGTCATTAGTCGTCTTCAAATTTTATTGATCATACTAGTAGTTGCTCTAGGTATTCTTTTTTTATATGTTATAGGAAGCATTTTAGTATCTATTTTACGATACCAGGCGGATGAGATTCGCATTAGTTGGTTAATTGGGTATAACGTAAGAGATCGAATTTTATCCAGAATATGTATTTGGCTCTATTTATCATCTTTATTGACTTGTTTTGTGATAGAAATTTTATTATTTAAACAAATTTTTGTGTTACCTATTATGGTTGTAAGTAACTTTATCTTATATTTTATTATCTATTGCACACTAATTAAAATAAGTGAATATGAATAGGAGAAATCGTATATGATCATACTAGAAAACATTGACAAAAAATACCATAAGCACAAGGTATTTACCAAATTTAATATGAAAATAGAACCTGGAGAGATAACGGCAATTAGGGGAAAAATTGGTTCAGGGAAATCAACTCTATTAAGGATTCTTGCTGGATTAGATACATCTTATCACGGAACATGCTCCATTTTTGGACATTTAATGATAAAAAATGATAAGGAATTGGCGCACTATCGTCTTCAAAATATTGGCTATATTCCACAAGATTATCAGTTACTCGATGATTTAACTTGTTTTGATAATATAGCCTTACCCTTAAAGTTTTTGAAAGTATCCAAGAATGAGTCAAACAATAGAGTGATGAATATCATGAGAGAATTAAATATTACTCATTTAAAAGATAAGTATCCAGTGGAGATTTCAGGAGGACAAAGCCAGTTAGTATCTATTGCACGTGCTTTAGTAAAAGAACCGGCTATTATAATTGGCGATGAACCAACAGGAGCTCTTGATAGAAAAACAGAAGAGCTCGTATTGCAGTGTCTAAGATATCGTCAATCTAAAAATTCTTGTATCATTATTGCAACTCATAGCAAAGCAGTTGCAGAAAAATGTCAAAAAATAATAGAATTAAACTAATTAGTCAGATAGTTAGATTTGATATTAAGTTACAGAAATTAGTCCTTGTTATAAATGCACGCTACCTCCCCTTACTATTGAACTGTATTTAGAATTCTATATAAGAAAAATCTACATATAAATTCTATTTTAAAAATAGCAAAGGAACACCTCATATGAGGTGTTCCTTTTCATATCTGCATGTTCTACTTATATTTTTTATTATCTAAAAAAATGTAGAGATTCGGTTGATTTTTATTGCAATGTAATGAAAGTTCATCTTTCAAAAATCGCTTAAAATCAAGGTTTCTACCGTCTATTGACGTGTAGTGAATCCCTATTTCACCTCAGTAAAAATCACGTGCTTACGCAATTTTGGTGAGTATTTTTTCAATTGAAGACGGTCTGGAGTGTTACGTTTGTTTTTTGAAGTAAGGTACAAACGCTCACCAGATTCTTTGTGTTCAAGTGTGATATTTACGCGCATGGTATCTCCCTTCTATTATTCAGCTGAAGCAGCTTTAGCGATTTTACGTCCTTTGTAGTATCCTTTCAAAGATACACGGTGAGAACGTGAGTAATCTCCAGTAGTTTCGTCAAATTTCACAGTTGGAGCTGCTACTTTATAGTGAGTACGACGTTTGTTTTTCTTCGCTTTTGAAGTGCGACGTGCAGGTACTGCCATTTCTTTCTTCCTCCATTAAATATCAGGGCCAAGCCCCTTATAATCTAAAATAATGCGTATGACTTTCGCCAACTTTAGTAGTATAACAAAAGTTTTTTGTAAAGTAAAGTTACTTGACAGATTTTTTTCTATTTTTTGCAATCAAGCAAGGTGAATGGTCAGATATAGCCAAAAACTATCGAAATGTATAGAAAATATATATTTTACAATGATAACTTTTGGGAATAAAATGAACCTATCAAAATTTTTCAAGGAGTTTTCATCATGTCAAAAACACATTACCATTTCGATCATGTCGGTTCTTATCTTCGTCCACAAGCTTTGAAGGATGCCCGTGAGCAATTCGCCCAAGGCAAAATCAGCCACGAAGACCTGCTCGCTATTCAGGACAAATTGGTCGCTGAATTGGTCCATCACCAGGTTGACAATGGGCTCAAGGTAGTTTCTGACGGTGAGTTCGGTCGTTCTTGGTGGCACCTGGACTTCCTCTGGGAATTGACAGGGTTTGAAGCTTACTTGCAGGAGGATTCTTACAAGTTTCACGGGGCTAAGACTCGCACGACCAATGTCCGCCTCAATGGCAAGGTAGCTGAAAATCCAGACCACCCGTTTTACCGTGATTTCCAATACCTTCAGTCTATCGTGCCTGAGGGAGTTACACCAAAGGTGACTATTCCAAGCCCGTCACTGGTTATCAAGCGTGACCATCGCAGCGATCTCTATGCGGATTACTACGAAAATTGGAGTGATTTCCTAGACGGTTTGGCAAAAGCCTATCATGATACCATTCAGCATTTTTATGATCTGGGTGCCCGCTATGTTCAATTGGACGACACAACCTGGGCTTATTTGATTCAGCAATTGGAGACCTATCATGACCAACCGGAAAAACGGGCGGAATTTGAGCAGATTGCTGAAGATGATGTCTACGTGATCAATAAGGCTTTGGAGGGCTTGCCAGAGGATTTGACGGTGGCGACCCATATCTGCCGAGGCAACTTCAAGTCAACCTACCTTTTTGAAGGAAGCTACCAGACGGTTGCCAAGTATCTGGGCCAACTCAACTATGATATCTTATTCTTAGAATATGACGATGAGCGTTCAGGCGATTTTTCACCGATTGTGGACATCTGGAATGGCCGTGAGAATGTCGAATTGGTGCTGGGTGTGATTACATCTAAAAATCCACAGTTAGAGGATATTGACGCGGTGGTTGCCCGTATTGAAGAAGCAGCGAAATTGATTCCACTCAAGAACATTGGCATCTCAACCCAGTGCGGCTTTGCTTCTACGGAAGAAGGAAATATTCTGACTGAGGAAGACGAGTGGAAAAAATTACAATTGATTAAGACGATTACGGACAAGGTCTGGGGAAATTAGGAGAGAAAAAGGAGATAGGAGGAGTCATAGGGATTTAGGAAGAGCGATTTTAGAAGGTGTAGGAGGCAAGGCCAATGTGTCCAGTCTGACCCATTGTGCGACACGCCTGCGTTTTACCTTGGTGGATAAGTCTAAGGCAGACCAAGCTGGCCTGGAACAGTTAGAGGGTGTTTTGGGTGTGATTGACAAGGGTGGTCAATTCCAAGTTGTTATCGGAAATGACGTGGTCCAGGTCTATCGTCCTTTAGTAGAGGATTTGGAAGAACAAGTAGTCGCAGACCAAGAAGCTTCGAGCAAGCAGGGAATTTTTGCGACTGTTCTGGCTACTATCTCAGGTATCTTTACCCCGATTTTGCCAGTCATTACGGCAGCCGGGATAATCAAGGCTGTGCTATCCTTGCTGACGGTGTTTGGTGTGGTGGCTGCTGATGATACCAACTATCAAATTCTCAACTTTATTGGGGATGCTGGTTTCTTCTTCCTGCCTATCTTTCTTGGCGGCTCGGCTGCCCGACAGTTTAAGACCAATCAGCAGCTGGGGATCTTAATCGGGGCGATTTTGCTCCACCCTAGCTTTGTGTCCTTGGTGACAGCGGCCAAGGAGGCTGGGAGGGGTCTGGATTTCTTCTCCATTCCGATTACCCTATCAAGCTACTCTTCGACCGTTATTCCGGTAATTTTAGCAGTATGGTTCATGAGCTATGTGGAAAGAGTTGCGGATAAGATTTCGCCCAAGGCTATCAAATTCTTCTCTGTTCCACTCTTGACAACTCTGGTGACTGCCCTGGTTACTTTGATTGTGCTGGGGCCACTTGGTGCTATTGTGGGCAATTGGCTGGGTGCTTTCTTCCTCTGGTTGGAAGAATTTGGTCCTTGGGTTGTGCCAACTATTGTAGGAACAGTGTCGCCTTTCTTGGTGATGACTGGTACCCACTACGGTCTAGTATCGATTGGCATCAACAACCGCATGACCATTGGCTATGATACTATCGCTCAGCCTGGCATGTTTCCGTCCAATGTGGCCCAGGGTGGGGCAGCTTTAGCTATTGCACTGAAAACGAAGGATGTCAATAAGCGTGCCTTGGCTTCATCGGCTGGTATTACCGCGATTTTTGGTATCACAGAGCCTGCCCTGTATGGTGTGACCCTGCGTCACCGTCCTGCCTTGATTGGGACCATGGTTGCCGGTGGTATTGGTGGTTTCTTTATGGGGATTATGGGGGCTCGCAACTTTTCTGGTGGTTCTCCAGGGCTTCTGACCATTGCTGCCTATATCGGTGAGGATACGCTCAAGTATTTTATACAGCGGTAGCCGGCCTGGTCATTTCCGTTCTGATTTCCTTTGTGGTGACCTTTGTTCTCTATAAGGAAGATTAAGAACCTGTATTCACTATTCGGCACTTTTAGCTAAGGCTAGTTTTCTGCCACTCAGCGTTGTTTTTCTCGAAATACAGTCAGTATTCCTGCTCAAACGGCCTTGACTTGCAAAAAACTATCTCATATCTAAATGTACCTCACTAGTAAACACAGATCCTAAAAGTGGTGCAAACCGCTTTTTCTTTATGAGAAAAAGGGCTTGCACAGGTTGGCAAAATTTTTTACAATAACATCAGAAAATACTTGATACAACATATATATAATGGTTGTAAGAAGAAATCCATATTAACTACTTTTAAGGAGAACTGTATGAAGACAGTTGGAAAATTTTTTGCTAAAAAGTTGGCGAGCCTCCTGGTTGTTTTATTGGTCCTAGCAATTGGTGTCATCTGGTTTAGAAATAGCATCTTTGCCTGGTTCCGAGGCACTCATACGGTCCAGTATGAATTTGTCATCAAGCGGTTTGAGCAGGAGACCAAGCTGATCGTGGCAGGTGCAGATGTGGAAACGACTGCCAATCATACCTTTGAAAACAATAAAATGAAGGAGTGGCCAGACTGGACAGAGCCTATCACCAAGCTCTTTGTTGGACGAGAAATGTCGGTCGAGATTCCTGTTCAGACCGAGTTTAAGCTGGATTTGGAAGGCTTGACCAAGGATGATATTCGCATTGAGGACAATACCTTGACCTTCCAAAATTCTCTGACTGTTGAGGTGGACTCTCAGCAACATGGGGAAATCAAGATTTCCAATAATAGCAATGGTTTGATTGACAAGGCTGTCGATGTCTTTACTGCCGGACAAAAGGCGCAAGAATTTCTGTCTGACAAGTCTCAGGAGGCCATTTACAAGACCAGTGAGTATGTCCTGAATGACGCTGAACGTCAGGAAAAGGTGGTCGGCTTTGCGGAAAATTCTCTTGAAAGTCTACTCAATTTAAATTCCGATGAAAAGTTAGAAGTTGATTTATCTCTGGATGACCTCAACTTTGTCATCGTTGATAAGAAATAGCAGTGGAAACCGTGTCAAGCAGACATGGTTTTTTGCTCGCTCTGCCATTTCCAAAAAGCCTGGGAATATGGTAAAATAGGAAACAAACTGTAGAAATGAGAGACGAGATGAAACTTCAAAAACCTAAGGGAACCCAGGATCTATTGCCACAGGATACGGTCAAGTGGCAGTATGTGGAAGGCTTTGCCCGCAGTATTTTTAAGCGATACAATTACGCAGAGATTCGCACGCCGATTTTTGAGCATTACGAGGTTATCAGCCGTTCTGTTGGCGACACGACGGACATCGTGACCAAGGAAATGTATGACTTCTATGACAAGGGCGACCGCCATATTACCCTTCGTCCGGAAGGGACTGCCCCGGTGGTTCGTTCGTATGTGGAAAACAAGTTGTTTGCTCCAGAAGTACAAAAGCCAAGCAAGTTTTACTACATGGGCCCAATGTTCCGTTATGAGCGTCCTCAGGCTGGTCGTCTGCGCCAGTTCCACCAGATTGGTGTGGAGTGTTTTGGTTCCAACAATCCTGCGACGGATGTGGAAATCATGGCCATGGCCTATCATTTCTTTGAGGAACTGGGGATTCAAAACATCACCCTTCACCTTAACAGCCTGGGCAATCCAGAGAGTCGTGCAGCCTATCGCCAGGCCTTGATTGATTATCTGACACCGCTCAAGGACCAGTTGTCCAAGGATAGCCAGCGCCGTTTGGAGGAAAATCCTTTGCGCGTGCTGGATTCCAAGGAAAAAGAGGACAAGGCGGCAGTTGAAAATGCTCCGTCTATCTTGGATTACTTGGATGAAGAGAGCGCGGCCTACTTTGAAGGGGTCCAGTCTATGTTGGACAGCCTGGGTATCACCTATGTCATTGACACGAATATGGTTCGCGGTTTGGACTATTACAACCATACCATTTTCGAGTTCATCACCGAGGTGGGGGGCAATGATTTGACCATCTGTGCAGGTGGTCGCTACGACGGTCTGGTCAGTTATTTCGATGGACCTGAGACACCAGGTATTGGCTTTGGTATGGGGATTGAGCGCCTGATTCTGGTCCTTGAAAAGCAGGAAATCGAGCTGCCGATTGACCAGTCTCTGGATGTTTATATCGCTGTTTTGGGTCAGGAGGCCAATGGCGGAGCTTTAGAGCTGGTTCAAGTCCTCCGCAAGCAAGGCCTGTCTGCCGAGCGTGATTACCTAGACCGCAAGCTCAAGGCCCAATTTAAGTCTGCGGATGTCTTTGGTGCCAAATACATCATCACCCTTGGTGGAAGCGAGCTGGAAAGCGGCCAGATTACTGTCAAGAATAATCAGACCCGCCAGGAAGTCAAGACTAGCCTGGATACCATCAAAAATGAGTTTGCCAGCCTCTTGCCAGAACTTGGAGCAGAGTAGGGGAGGTAGAGGATGAAAAAATACATCAATATTGCCTTAATTTACGCCGTTGCAGGTCTTCTCAGCGGTCTTGCTTACCGTGAGATCATCAAATTAACCGGTTTTACTGGTCAGACATCTCTTAATTTGGTTCACACCCACCTGTTTACATTGGGCATGTTCCTCTTTATGATTGTGGCGCTCTTTGCCCAGCACCATGAATTGGAAAAAATCAAGTCTTTTCGTGTCTTCCTAGTGACCTACCACATCGGCTTGCCTCTTTCTGCTATCATGCTGGCTGTCCGCGGTATGACCCAGGTTCTAGAAATGGATTTGTCAAAAGCTGTCAATGCTAGTATTGCAGGCTTGGCAGGTATCAGCCATTTCCTGGTTTCAGTTGGTATTATCAGTCTACTCCTTGCCTTGAAAAAAGTAGCTGAAGATTAACATATAAACAGTAAAGCAAGCTCCGTTTTGGAACTTGCTTTTATTGTTTATCTGGAATAATAAAGAAGAGATAGTAGGTAATGAAAATAGTCAAAGCAACTAAGAGGATTTTGACTGGTAGGAGTGGGGCTAAATAGATAGAAATCCCCATGAGGATGTAAATTTGCAGGATAATTCGTTTTTTCCGACTCTTGCTGATAGACTTGGTCTCCGCATAGTCAGCGACATAAAATTGATAGAGCTTGGTTGTCCTGAGCCAGGTCTCAAACTTCTTTGAACTATTGGCAAAACAAAAGCCAGCTAAGAGTAGCAGGGGAGTGGTAGGGAGGATGGGCAGGAAAATGCCGCATCCACCAACAGGAAATTATTGCAGCTCATGGCTACACATTTTAGCGAGAAGGCTGAAATAGAATTGGTAGAAATTAAGGATTTGCCAATGTTTAACAAGCCTGCCACCCGTCAATTACCAGAAGCTGTCTTGGAATTGGCTAAGAAAATTGAAGGGGCAGAAGGGGTTATCATTGGAACACCCGAATATGACCACTCTATTCCAGCAGTTTTGATGAATGCCTTGGCTTGGTTGTCTTATGGCATCTATCCCTTGTTGAACAAGCCGATTATGATTACAGGTGCATCTTATGGTACCTTGGGTTCTTCCCGTGCCCAGTTGCAGTTACGTCAGATTTTGAATGCTCCTGAGCTCAAAGCCAGCGTTTTGCCTGATGAGTTTCTCTTGTCAAATTCCCTGACTGCCTTTGATAAGAAAGGTCATTTAGTGGATATTGAAACAATCCAAAAATTGGAGGCTATGTTTGACGACTACCGCTTATTTGTGAAAATGACTGGAAAATTGTCTCATGCCAAGGAACTCTTGCACAAAGAGGCAGAGAATTTCGACTGGGAAAGTTTATAGGAAGAGGACGAAAAGATGAAATTTGTTGGTATTGTAGGATCAAATGCGGACCAATCATACAACCGTATGCTCTTGGAATATATCCGCCGTCAATTTAAGTTGAAGTTTGAACTAGAAGTCTTGGAAATCAAGGATGTTCCGATGTTCAATCAAGATGAAGACCAATCGGACTGCTTTGCTATCCAGTATTTGTACAATAAGATTACTCGTGCAGACGGTGTTATCATTGCAACACCAGAGCATAACCATACGATTACACCAGCCCTCAAGAGCACCTTGGAATGGTTGTCCTTCAAGCTCCACCCACTGACAGATAAGCCTGTCATGATTGTCGGTGCTTCTTACTATGACCAAGGAACATCCCGTGCCCAGGTCCATCTCCGTAAGATTTTAGATGCTCCAGGTGTCAATGCCTATACCCTTCCAGGAAATGAATTCCTACTTGGCAAGGCAAAAGAGGCCTTTGATGAGAAAGGAAATATCATCAATGAGGGGACAGTGAAATTCCTAGAAAGCTGTCTCGATAACTTTATCAAATATGTAGGAGTAGTGTCTCAGTTGAAAAAACCAAAACCAATTGAACCAGAAGATCTTTACTGCGGTAAGCCAATTGCAACGACTGTTCAGGGCATTGACCCAGATGATCCAAACTGGTTGGAGAAGGCTGCTGCCCAGGTTGGAGCTGTTGAAGGAGACACCTATGTCAAATTGGACAACGGTCTACTGACGGTTAATCAGCTCAATCAATTCCTCAAGGCCATGCCTTTTGAATTGACTTTCACAGACGATAACAACCAGTTCCTCTACTATAATGCCGCTTACCAAGATCCTGAAACCATGCTTGGAAAACGTCTGCCAGAGCATGTCGGCGGTCGTTTGGCAACCCTACACGGCACCCTGCCACCAGCTCGCATGAAGAACGTGGAGTGGGTTGTTGGAACGCTCCGTAACGGTAACCAAGAATACGTTCGGACCATTGTTCCAGGTACACCGCCAGAAGTTATCAATACCCACAACTATCAGGCTATGTACTATCCGGATGGCTCCTTTGCAGGTATCAACGAGATTATCTTCAACTTCAAGCCATGGTTGGATTGGTACCTCAATGAAACTGGTCAACAGTTGGTTGGCGGTAAGGCTATGTCAGCTGCTGGTCACGGTCATGCAGCTGCCCATGTCGATGCGACATCCGGTGCATCGGATGCAGGTGCTGCTCCAGCTCCAGCTCCAGCTGCTTCCGGTGTGGATGCAAGCTCTGGTGCATCAGAAGCCTATTAGATTTGTAATGAAAGGTGCCATCAGGGCACTTTTCCTTTATTATTTTATTAGAAAGAGGAGACTATGACAGTTTTTAAGGAGAAAATCGGTGCGGCTTGTGCCAAAAAAGAGGCTCTCTTTGATGAGAGTTTGGGTCGGTATGCCCTGCGTTCTATGTTTGCTGGGGCCTATCTGACCATGTCAACGGCTGTGGGAATTATCGGTGCGGATGTCATTTCTAGCCAATTTCCGGCCCTGGCTCGCTTTGTCTTTACCTTTATCTTTGCTATCGGCTTGATTTTTGTCTTGATTTTCAATGGCGAATTAGCGACATCCAATATGATGTATCTAACAGTAGGAGGCTACTACAAGCAGATTTCCTGGAAGAAGGTCTGCACGATATTGCTTTATTGTACCTTCTTTAACTTGATTGGTGCTATTGTCTTGGCCTATCTATTCAATCAATCTTTTTCCTTCCAGCAACTGACAGATAAGAGTTTTGTAATCAATGCGGTCCAGCTCAAGTTGGCCAAGACAGATTGGATGAACTTCATCGAGGGCATTACTGCCAATATGTTTGTCAATATGGCTATTATGGGATATATGCTCCTGAAGGAGGAATCTGCCAAGTTCTTTGTGGCCCTATCTGCCATTTTCATGTTTGTTTTCCTCATCAATGAGCACTTGATTGCCAACTTTGCTTCTTTTTCGCTGGCTGGATTTAGCCCTGTTGACAACATCAAAGGTTTTGATTTGGTCAATATTCTTCGCCAGTGGACCGTAGTTTTCTTTGGCAATTGGATAGGTGGAGGTCTCTTTATCGGGATTGCCTATGCTTGGCTCAATGAGACCAAAACAGTGCATAAGGAAGGTTAGAAAACAAGCTCTCAGACCCCATACCGATTTTTTCAAATAGGTCTTGAAAAATACTCTAAAATGCCTATAATGTATTTACATTAAGGTATTTTTTAGTCTACTCTGCTATTCTACTGGGAAAAGGAGGAGATTCTATGTTTATTTTTGCCTTTCCTGGTACGGGAAAATCGACCCTTGCGAAACAGTCGTCAGCCATCGTGGACTTAGAGATGTCTGACATCAAGTATGACAATTCGAGCGTCAGCCATTTGACCAAAGAAGAGAGGAAGTCTGTGCCGCGGCCTATTAAGGACAAGGACTACCGTCAGACTTATATTGACAGGGCCTATGCCCTGGAGCGTGAGGGCAAGACGGTTCTCGTAGCTATGAATTTTCTGGTCAGGATGCTGGCAGCCATGCTGGTTCGAGGCTTTGTCCCCTTCCATATTTACATTCCTCACTTTTCTTTGAAGGAAGAATACAGGAAGCGCTATATTCAAAGAGGAAACAATTCCCGCTTTATTTTTGAGGTTATGTTTATTTGGTATCTAGTGTTGCTCCCTTTTTATCTACTATCCATATGCCTGCCAAAATGGATCACTGTATTGGGAGAGGGTGAGACATTGTCAGACAAGATATTCGCTAAAAATCACCAAAAATCCAATCCAAAAACAGGCCTAGCGCAAACCATTTCATGAAAATGAATGAAAATTCACAAATTACTTGAAAAAATGACGCTAAAGCGTTATCATATTATGGTACATAAATGGAGGAATGACATGACACATATTACATTCGATTATTCAAAAGTCTTGGGCCAATTCGTCGGAGCTCAAGAAGTAGACTATATGCAACCACAAGTTACCCTAGCTGACCAAATGCTCCGTCAAGGAACAGGTCCTGGTAGCGACTTTATCGGCTGGTTGGATTTACCAGAAAACTACGACAAAGAAGAGTTTGCTCGTATCAAGGAAGCGGCGGCTAAGATCCAAAATGAAAGCGACGTTTTGGTGGTTATTGGTATCGGTGGTTCATACCTTGGTGCTAAAGCAGCAATTGATTTTTTGAGCAACTCTTTTGTTAACTTGCAAACTCGTGAAGAGCGTAAAGCTCCACAAATCCTTTACGCTGGAAACTCTATCTCATCAAGCTACCTTGCTGACTTGGTGGATTATGTTGCTGATAAGGATTTCTCAGTTAACGTGATTTCAAAATCAGGTACAACAACTGAGCCAGCCATTGCTTTCCGCGTCTTCAAAGAATTGCTTGTCAAGAAATACGGTCAAGAAGAAGCTAACAAGCGTATCTATGCGACAACTGACAAGGCAAAAGGTGCTGTTAAGGTTGAAGCGGACGCAAATGGTTGGGAAACCTTTGTTGTTCCAGATGATGTCGGTGGCCGTTTCTCAGTCTTGACTGCAGTTGGTCTTTTGCCAATTGCGGCAGCTGGTGCAGACATTGATGCCCTTATGGAAGGTGCAAACGCAGCTCGTAAGACTTATACTTCAGATAAGATTGCTGAGAATGAAGCATATCAATATGCAGCTGTTCGTAACATTCTTTACAGAAAAGGCTATGTAACAGAAATCTTGGCTAACTACGAGCCATCACTTCAATACTTCAGCGAATGGTGGAAACAATTGGCTGGTGAGTCAGAAGGTAAGGACCAAAAAGGTATCAACCCAACATCTGCTAACTTCTCAACAGACTTGCACTCACTTGGACAATTTATCCAAGAAGGAAACCGCAATATCTTTGAAACAGTAGTTCGTGTTGACAAACCAAGAAAAAATATCTTGATTCCTGAAATGGCAGAAGACCTTGACGGTCTTGGCTACTTGCAAGGTAAGGATGTTGACTTTGTAAACAAAAAAGCAACGGACGGAGTACTTCTTGCCCACACAGATGGTGGCGTACCAAACATGTTTGTCACTCTTCCGCAACAAGATGAATTCACACTTGGTTACACCTTCTACTTCTTCGAGTTGGCAATTGCGATCTCTGGTTACCTCAATGCCATCAACCCATTTGACCAACCAGGTGTAGAAGCCTACAAGAAAAATATGTTCGCTCTTCTTGGTAAACCAGGATTTGAAGAACTCGGTGCAGAATTGAACGCACGTTTGTAATGAATATGAACCGGCCGCTTGGTCGGTTTTTCTTATGCCTCAAATCCTGTCTGTGTGTCTAGGTGTCTATTGTCTAAAAAAGTAATTTTTCTCTAAATTTTCTTGCATTTATCTATTGACAACCGATATATATATATATAATGGACATATAACATTCTTTAGGAGGCTATTATGGCAAAGAAAATTAGGGATGAGCATGGCAATGTCTATGTACAGAAGAAACCATTTTACAAACGGATTTGGTTTATCGTGTTGGCAGGTTTAATTGTACTTGGAGCTTTAGGCAATGCACTTGGCGGCGGTAAAGAGGGAACAACAACCTCAAGCCAACCTTCAACACAGGAAACAAGCCAGGCAAATACGGAGACTCCAGCAAGTAGCTCAGAAAAAGCAGAGGAGAAGCCAGCAGAGGTGACCTATGGCATTGGGCAAGAAGTACCAGTTGGTGATGTAACCTATATTGTAAATTCAAAAGAAATTGTCACTAATGTTGGTGGTGAATTTGGTAAAAATGCAAATGGAGTTTTCTTGTTGCTCAATGTTACCGTAAAAAATAATGGGACTAAAGCCATTACAGTAACAGATGACTTCTTTACTTTGTTAAAAGGTGAAGTGGAGTACGAGACAGATTCGTCAGCGGGTCTATTTGCTAATCAAGATGCAAATTTCTTCCTCTCTGAGGTAAATCCAGAGAGTACCATTACTGGCAATGTCATCTTTGATATTACAGAAGAGACAGCAAATGATCCAAGTATCCAACTCAAAGTACAAACTGGATTTTGGGGTACAGAGACTGGTTTGATTAACCTACAATAACAATCAAGAGGCATAACTCTAGTCTCTTTCTCATTGCCGGCCGCTTGGTCGGTTTTTCTTATGCCTAAAATTATGGTACAATGGTTTTACAAGGAGATAGGTCTATGAAACCAGAGTATTTTGTAGTCGGGGATGTTCATGGCAAGTATCAACTCTTGGTTGATTTGTTGCAGAAGTGGAATCCTGAGCGTCAGCAATTGATTTTTTTAGGGGATTTGATTGACAGGGGTGAGGATTCCAAGGCTTGTTTGGAATTGGTCATGGATTTGGTGCAGAATCAGGGAGCCATTTGCCTGACAGGTAATCATGAGCGGATGTTCCTGGCCTGGTTGCGGGACCCTCAGGACCGCTATGACCATTATCAGAGAAATGGTGGTGATACGACCATCAATTCATTGCTGGGGCGTTCCTTGGATGCGTCGGTGGATGGTATGGTGGATGCCCATCAGGTTTCAGAGCAATATGGGGAATTGATTGATTTTCTCAAATCTTGTCCCTACTATCTAGAAACGGAGCTCTATATCTTTGTTCACGCGGGGGTTGACCTGACCTTGGATGATTGGCGGGAAACCGGTGAGCATGACATGGTTTGGTTGCGATCCAAGTTCCACGAGACAGCTAATGAAACTGGCAAGTGGATTATTTTCGGCCATACACCAGTCTATAATTTGTTTGGAACTAAGACGCGGATCAGTCAGATTTGGGACAGTGGTGATGGAAAAATTGGCATGGATGGCGGTGCTGTCTATGGCGGAGTCCTCCATGGTCTGGTCTGCAATCAAGACGGGCCAATCGAAGACTATGTGGTCGGTCACACCCGATTCCAGTTGCAGGTAGAAGATTAGTTTTTATCAGCTCCACCGGGAAACAGGGGAGAACAAGATTTTGTAAATAGACATATTAAAAAAGGCGATTGTGTTCGCCTTTTTGTGTATTCAGATAAAATTGTCTAAAAAGTCTGAGTGGTCACGAGAGTTGTTTGCAGAAGGTATTATGCCTTCAATCTAAAGGTATGCGGAGCTTTTTTCAAGAGAAAGAAATAGCCGAAGCCGACGTAGAGCAGGAGAAGGCATGACACGCCGATGACATAGTAGTGAGAACCAATATCTACACGGCTATTGAGATAGGCCACCCAGTAGAGGGCTCCACTGAGAAATTTATAGACAGGGTTGGTCACTTCCATGTCTTTGGTAAAGGGCTGCAACATATAATAGATAAAGAGGTCATGAAAGGAAAAGAGGGCGGTCAGGCTGGTCAATAGCAGGGCAGTTAGCAGATAGCTGCCAGGAGTGTATGTCGCCCGTGTAAAGAGGACAAGCCCTAAAAAGAGGGTGACAGCAAAGCGAGCGTTGTAGAAGATAGACTGCTTGAATCGGTAGTTGAAACCAGCAATAATGGTCTGCGGTTCCCGATAAAAGGGGTAATGGAGCATGGAAAGGTCGCAGTTGACAAAGACCATTTGGGCAATGGTTTTCCCCATTGAGCCGGCATACATGACTATAAAGGTCACCGGCAGGAGGGGTAGAAATCCTTTCTCGGCAGGAACCGTAAAGGTCGGGTCCAAGAACCGAATGAGCTCCAAGGTCGCAAAAATCAAGACCAGAATGCCGACCCGAAAGAGGGATTTTTTCTCTAGGATGGTTCGGTAGCGGTCAAATAGCAGAGCGTTTAGGTAGTTCATGCCAGACAGGTGACTAAGGTCCTTGCCTTTTTTGAGTTTGAGTTTCTCCTGCATCTGCAGACCTTGATGGGTGTATTCATTACCCTGCACGATACCAGCGATTTTTTTATCGGTGATAGCAGATTGGTCCATGCAAAATTCTATGTAGCTGTTCAGCTGATAGGGCTGGAGCAAGCTCCACAGACTGACCAGGATGAGAATGCCTAGTAAGACAGCCAGCCCCATAAACAGCTGGTTGCTCAGGCTATCTCTGTAATAAAAGGCAAGAAAATAGGAAATGATACCAGAAATCCCGATGACGGCAGATGACCAACCATTTCGTTTGTAGCGAAAGCCTTTTTGAAAAAGGAAGCGGTTGAGTGCCTGTCCAGAAAAGCTCAGCGCCATGGGGGTCAAGAAACCTAGTGGGAGGAAAATCCATTGTCCCGACAAGAGGCAGAAGGTTACCAGAGCGGGCAGGTAGTAGATACTGGTCAAGACGGGTTCTAAGAAAATACGACTGTAGAAGTAGGTGGTTCGTGATAAGCCGAAATGGGTCATAAATTCCCGGTCGGGCTGGCTGATAAAGGGGTCAAAACTCCCTAAAAATCGATTGGCTATTCCAATGCAGTAGCACCAGCTGACAAAGCCCATGGTCCACATGCCTTCTTGTTCAAGGGTAAACTGAGGTTCACCTCTGAAGAGATTGAGGAAGAGAATGGCTATGCCCACGTGGAGTGCCAACCAGAAGAACTTGGCAAAAAAGCGCGTTGGGATGCTGAGGATGATGTTGAAATAGAAAAGAAAACTCTTGAAACCATACCTTTTGAAGATGTTGACCGGAATTTTATGGCCGACAAGAGGAATTTTTCGTAGGTAGTAGAGCAGGCTATTGGCCGACTTGTAGGCTCTGAATTGCTGCTGGTACCAGGTGTAGGTCAGCATGTCTTTGATTTGTTTCTTCATGGCTATCTCCTATTGCTCCGTTAGTAGGTTGACAATTTCCTGCTCAAAGTCCGTGTCATGGAGCTTGTCTGTCGGCACAGCTTGGAGTTTATGGTGATGGAGCAAAACAATCTCGTCGCAGAGATCCTGAGCCAGCTGAAGAATATGGGTGGAAAAGATGATAACAGAATCCTTCTTAGCTTCTCGAATCAGCTGCTTAAACTCGTGGGCAGCCACAGGGTCAAAGGACGTCAGCGGCTCATCCAAGAGCAGGACAGGAGGCTGGACAATCAAAGACAGGAGTAACTGGACCTTGTTCTGCATACCGTGGGAAAAATCCTTGAGCAGACGATGTTGGTCTTCTTCTCCGATACCGACTAAGTTCAGCCATTCTTCTGGACTGCGAGGAGATTTGAGCTTATCCTTGTGAATATCCATATAGAAACGGACAAATTCATAGGCCGTCATAAAGGCAGGCAGTTGTGGGTAGGTTTGGGTAAATCCGATGTCCGTATTATCGTAGTCAAAGGCATTTCCATCCTTTACAAACTGAATCGAGCCACTATCCAAGGTCAGATTTCGGGCAATGCAGTTAAACAGGGTTGTCTTACCAGCTCCGTTCCGCCCCAGCAAGCCGTAAATCTTCCCTTTTTCAAAGGTAAAAGAAGCGTCTTCCAAAATGATTTTATGGTCGAATTTCTTGGAAATAGAAGATAATTTCAGTTGCATAGCCAATCTCCTTTTTGTTATATTGTTATGGATTTATCATACAATAAAAAACAAAAAAATTCAAGCAGATTTTTACTTGAATTTAGAAAGAGGATAGGGGTTGTTTTTGCTGCCCCTGGCCATTGAAGTTACTATCCTTTAGCCAGTTTTCAAGGGCATGCTTGCGGTCGGGCCATTCGTGGTCTAATAGAGAAAACCAGGCGGTATCCCGATTGCGTTCCTTATAGACTAGAGCCTGACGGAAGGTACCTTCGTAGGTAAAGCCCAGACGGTTGGCAGCGACCTGACTGGCTTGGTTGAGCGAGTCGCATTTCCATTCATAACGTCGATAGCCCAGTTCTTCAAACACATAGTTCATGAGAAGATAGTGGGCTTCTGTCGCCTGTCGGGTCCGTTGCAGTTGTGGAGAAAAGATAAGCCAGCCAACCTCGATGCTACGGTGATTTGGAACAATATTCATTAGTGCCAAGCTACCAATGGCTTGTTGGCTTTCCTGGTCCACAATAGCTAGATAATAAGGGTCAATAGAATCCAACATCGTCTGGAAATAGGCTTGAAAAGAGTCACGGTCTGCAAAGGGTTCAAGGGCCAAGTAGGTCCAGTCAGCTTTCTTGGCATTTGGTCCATAAAACTGATAGAGATCATCTGCATGGTGCAGGCCCAGTTTTTCTAAGCGGACTGTTTTTCCTTGAAGAATATCCAGACTTGGTCGCTCACCACTGGAGTAATGTGGCAAGGGCATACCAATTTCTTGGCCGAATGAATTGATAGGCATGGTTCCCTCCTAATAATGCAAACTCCCTGCCACCCAGCCAGTTGCAAGACAGTAGGTGATATTAAAGCCGCCTGTATGGGCGTTGATGTCCAAGACCTCACCTGCAAAGTGAAGGCCAGGAATTTTCTTACTTTCCAAGGTTTTGGGGTTGATTTCCTTGAGGTCAACGCCACCCTTGGTCACAAAGGACTTGGCCAGGGACATCTTGCCGGTAATCTTGATCGGCAGGGATTTGAGAAGAGTGACCAGTTTAGTCAGGTCTTTTTGGGAAACTTGTTTGACCTTGCAGTCGTAGTTCTCTGCGAAGAAGTCGGCTAAGCGGTCTGGCATGAGTTCAGCAAGGGCATTCTTGACGGATTTTTCTCTGTTCTTTTCTAAATGCTCAAACAAGTCTTGGTCAGAATGGGTCGGCAGAGCATCGAGAAATGCGATTTCGCCGCCTTTGACAAAACTAGACAGACGAAGAGCAGCGGGCCCCGACAGGCCAAAGTGGGTAAAGAGCAGGTCATGGGTGATGACGTGCTTGCCGTAGGTCAGGGTGACGTCGTCCAAGGAAATGCCTTGAAGCTTCTTGTGGGGGAAGTCGGTCAGGACAGGGCTTTCTGCGGCTTCAATCTCTGTGACTTCCAGCTTAAAGTGGCGGGCAATGTCGTGACCAAAGCCAGTCGAGCCAGTGGAAGGGTAGGTCTTGCCGCCGGTGGTGACAATGAGCTGGGGTGCCGTAAAGGATTCCTCGCTGGTCTTGACATGGAAGAGGTCGTCCATCTTGCGAACGGACACCACCTCCGTACCTGTGCGGATGTCCACGCCATTTTCCAACATTTTCATCTCCAGGCACTTGATAATGGTCTGGGAACGGTCGGTAGTCGGAAAGACACGGCCGTGGTCCTCCACCTTGAGCTTGACCCCATTTTCCTGAAAGAAATTCATGATGTCATGGTTGTCAAACTGGGAGAAGACGCTGTAAAGAAAGCGGCCATTGCCAGGAATGCCAGCTAGCAGGTCTTCCAAAGTACCGTTGTTGGTCACATTGCAACGTCCGCCACCTGTGCCAGATAGTTTCTTGCCCAAACGCTTGTTTTTTTCAAGGAGCAGGGTCTTCTTGCCGTAAAAGCTGGAAGAAATCGCAGCCATCATACCGGCTGGCCCTGCTCCGATAATAATGGTATCTACTGTATTCATGCCTTTATTGTATCATAAATTTAGGAAAGTTTTTCAAAATGAGGGCTTGTCCTTGACTTTACTCTCCGTTCCTGTTAGAGTAGGGAAGTAAATTAGTTTTTGAGTTCTGTTTGTGTTTCCCCTGCTTTACCTTTCTAGTTTTACAAATAAAAAGAAAGGAAGTAGTGAAATGGCACAAGGAACAGTAAAATGGTTCAACGCTGAGAAAGGCTTCGGCTTTATTGCTCAGGAAAATGGACCAGATGTATTTGCTCATTTTTCAGAAATTCAAACTAATGGTTTCAAATCATTGGATGAAGGTCAAAAAGTGACTTTTGATGTGACAGAAGGTCAACGTGGCCCTCAAGCGAGCAATATCGTGAAATTGTAAAATAAAAACCTTCCAAATGGAAGGTTTTTTGTATGCCTGTCTAGGGAAATTTGACAGCAACCCCCTCTTGTGGTAATATTTTAATGATACAGTCAGTAGAAAAAATCAAGTATTTGAGGATAATATGGGAATTGAAAAAACAGTCAGCGAATTGGCTGAGATTTTAGGTGTCAGCCGTCAGGCTATGAATAACCGGGTAAAATCACTTCCAGATGAGTTTGTTGAGAAGAATGATAAGGGCGTGACGGTGGTCAATCGTCAGGGTCTGGTCAAGCTGGAAGAGATTTACAAGACCACGATTTTTGAAGATGAGCCAGTCAGCGACGAGGTTCTTCACCGTGAAATGATTGAGATTGTCATCGATGGAAAAAATGAAGAAATCGAGCGCTTGTATGCCCAACTCAAGGTTAAGGATCAACAATTGGCTGAGAAAGATGAGCAGTTGCGGGTCAAGGATATCCAGATTGCGGAGAAGGATAAGCAGCTGGACCAACAGCAGCAGTTAACAGCCAAGGCTATGGCGGACAAGGAAGTTCTCAAGTTAGAATTAGACGAGGTTAAGGCCCAGGCGGAAGAGGTAAAACCGAAAGGTTTTTTTGCTAGATTATTTGGCAAATAGAGGGATCCTATTTTAGGAAATGTTCGGGAGTGACAAGTTGTCGCTCTCTTTTTTGCGACATAAAGGAGTGATTGTGGTAAGCTAGAAACAGATAATTTTCTGAAAATTTCGGAAACTATTCTAGAGGAGGTTGCTTTATGTCCTATTTTCAAAATTTTATGAAGGCCAATAAGGCCTATGTTGACTTGCATGGAACCCAGCATTTGCCCTTGCGTCCTAAGACCAAGGTGGCCATTGTGACCTGTATGGATTCGCGCCTGCACGTTGCCCAGGCCTTGGGGCTGGCTTTAGGGGATGCCCATATCTTGCGGAATGCTGGCGGACGTGTCACTGAGGACATGATTCGGTCTTTAGTCATTTCCCAGCAACAAATGGGAACGCGGGAGATTGTGGTTCTTCACCACACGGACTGCGGTGCGCAGACCTTTACCAATGAGGCTTTTGCGGAGCATATCCACAGGGAGCTGGGTGTGGACGTTGCTGGGCAGGATTTCTTGCCATTTACAGATGTGGAAGAGAGTGTTCGCGAGGATATGGAGCTACTGCGGAAATCACCGCTCATTCCTGAGGATGTGGTCATTTCAGGTGCTGTCTATGATGTGGATACGGGTCGGATGACAGAGGTCAGCTAAGAACCTGTATTCACAGCTCGCCATCTTTAGCTAAGGCTAGTTTTCTGCTACTCAGCGTTTGTTTTTCTCGAAATACAGTCAGTATTCCAGCAAAAAACTATCTCTTATCTACATGCATCTTACTTGTGAATACAGGTTCTAAGAGCAGAGTCGTGAAGTCGGATTATTTCCGGCTTTTTTTGTAAAAATACTTGACAGTCATTCGGAGTTGATGTAGAATTGTTTTATAAAAATAATACAAAGAAACAAAGGAGTCCTCTCATGTCTGATAATCGTATGAAATACACAATTGATAGCAATATGCAATTTCCTTTGGTGGAAATTGCCTTAGAGGCTGGAGAGTCGGCTTATATTCAACAGGGGAGCATGGTTTACCATACACCCAGTGTGACCTTAAATACTAAGCTCAATGCCCGCGGTGGTTCAGGATTCGGTAAGTTGCTGGGAGCTATCGGTCGCTCCATGGTGTCGGGTGAGTCTATGTTTATCACCCAGGCTGTATCTAATAGCTATGACGGGAAAATCGCCCTGGCGCCGTCCACACCTGGTCAGGTTATTGCTCTAGAGCTGGGTGCCAAACAATACCGCCTCAATGATGGTGCCTTTCTGGCTTTGGATGGTTCTGCTCAATATAAGATGGAACGCCAAAGTGTGGGCCGTGCCTTCTTTGGTGGCCAAGGCGGACTCTTTGTCATGACTACAGAAGGCGAGGGTACACTTTTGGCAAATGCCTTTGGTTCCATCAAGAAAATTGAGCTAACAGGTGGAAGCATCACCATCGATAATGCTCACGTGGTAGCCTGGAGTCGTGACCTCAACTATGATATTCACCTAGAAAACGGCTTCCTTCAGTCTATTGGTACTGGTGAAGGGATTGTCAATACATTCTCAGGTTATGGGGAAATCTATATACAAAGCCTTAATATCGAGACCTTTGCCAATGTCATCGGTAGTCATTTGACTGTTTCGGGTGGCGACGGAGGTGGCGGTTCCACAACACTTTTAGATGCGATATTTTAACCAGTCGACCAGCTTTGGCTGGTTTTTATCTGCACATTTTTACCACTTACTTGTAAAATCTAACCACTTACTGAAAAGCCCTTGCCTTCACACCATAGCCTGATATAATAGGTATATCAAATGAAAGGGAGGTCTTATGAAAGTTCGGATTGAATTAGATGATAGCTTAGAGCAAGTCGAAGTGATTATCAGAAGTAGCCAACTAGGACCAGAGTTGGAACGCATCCAGCAGGCTTTGCAACAGGTTAGCCGTCCCTCGCTTGTCTTTTACAAAGGAACCAGTGAATATTTCTTGAAACTTGAGGACCTGCTCTTTTTTGAAACGGATGGAACCAAGATGATGGGACATACCAGGGATGATGCCTATGAAGTCAAGATGAAACTCTATGAACTTGAAGACTGCCTCCCTGCTTATTTTTGTCGGGTTTCCAAGTCAACCATTGCCAATAGCAAGGCCGTTTATTCGCTGGATAAATCCTTTTCAGGAACTAGTCGGATTTCCTTTTATAAGACTCACAAGGAGGTCCATGTGTCGCGGCATTATTATCATTTATTAAAAGAAAAGTTACGAGAAGTGAGGTAGAGAGATGAAAAAATATGGTTTAGGGATTGCCCTGCTGGTCTTGGCAGGCTTGGTCTTGTTTCAAGACTACTTGCCGGCTATTGAGCTTCCTCTTTGGAAATTGGCACTGGTAGTCGGTTGGAGTTATCTTCTCCTAAAAGCAATAATTAAAAGACAGTTAGTTACAAGCTTTGTGTGGGGAACTTTGGTCTTTATTATTTTGAACAACCACTTTGACTGGGTGGACATCGATACTTGGACACTGATTGTGGGTGCAGGCCTAGCCTGTGCGGGTTTGCAGCTCTTATTCAAGCCCAAGAGACCAGATGTGAGCAGTACAGGAGTGATTGGCGATAAGGGACGGGAAATAGCTTTTGGCTCCTCTACTCGCTACATTCATGAGGAAAATTTTACCTACGATAGTGTGGAAGTGGCCTTTGGCTCCAGTATGGTTTATTTTGATCAGGCGGTTATTCTGGGAGATAAGGCTGAATTTCATATAGATGCAGCTTTCTCATCAGTTAATCTTTATCTGTCTGCTAACTGGCAGGCGGTCGTGGAGCTAGATAGTTCCATGTCTGCTGTCAATAACTATGCAACTGGTATGGGAGAAAAGATGCTACATATCACAGGAGATATGGCCTTCTCCACTTTGAATATCTATTACACCTAGAGTGAACAGAGAGCAGTCTATCCAGGCTCCTCTGTAGGATAAAAAATCTGAATATTCTGGAAATTATTCAAAAGAAAGGGATTATCATGAAAAAGATTTTGAAAAATACTACTTACCTATGGGTATTGACTGCGGATATGCTGTCCAATTTTGGCGATGTGGTCTATTATCTGGCCTTGATGAACTATGTTTTGCTGGTGCCCAACAGCCGTCTGGCTCTGGCGATTGTGACCTTCTCGGAAATCTTCCCTAGCTTTATGGGACTCTTTACAGGCTATTTGGCAGATAAGACAGTCAACAAAATCGGCACTATCAAGCTGACCCTTCTCTTCCGTGTCCTTCTCTACCTCATCCTCGGATTCTGCATGGGCTTTGAGCCAGCCCTCTGGATTGTCGTGGTGGCTGCAACTTTCAATGTCTTTGCAGACTTCGCCGGCTTCTATGAAAACGGCCTCTATACACCTCTGGGATTACGCGTAGCGCCCAAGGAAGAGCGGGAGCAGTACTCGGCCTTTCGCCAGACCGTGACCAGCCTCCTCAACATCGCCTTTCAGGCCCTCTCTGCCCTCTTGGTCGGCCTCCTCTCCTACCAAAACCTGGCCTTTCTCAACGCCGGCACCTTTTTAGCCGCCCTCCTCATTATGCAGCTGCTGACACCAGCCTTTCGCAAACTCCTGACGGAGCAGCCTTTGAAAATAGCAGAGCAGCCGAGCCAGACTGAGCAAAAAACCAAAGGACCGGGCATTCTAGCTTCCTTCAAGCAAGCCATCGTGGAGCTTCGCAAGATTCCCGAGTTCCGTCT
The DNA here is from genome assembly GCF_043674155.1 of Streptococcus sp. A23. Classification (NCBI taxonomy): domain Bacteria; kingdom Bacillati; phylum Bacillota; class Bacilli; order Lactobacillales; family Streptococcaceae; genus Streptococcus; species Streptococcus sp. A23. The sequence continues at coordinate 93,210 of NZ_JBIMJP010000003.1, forward strand.
GGTCCTGATTACCAGCCCCCTTATCAATGCCTGTGGAGCGATTCTCTATCCTATTCTGGTCCTCTTGATTAGCGAAGACCCAGGCCTCGTCTTCCTTAATGTTGAAACGACTCTTGCCCTGACCATTTTGATTTTCTTTGTTGGCAATATCTTGGGTTCGACCTTGGTCTTTAGCCTCTTCAAAAAGACCAGCATGGTGACGCTGGAAGTGGCAGCCACTTTCTCTCTTCTTGGCGTTTTTGTCGGAATGTTGCTACATCAACTGCCAATTATTTTCTTCTTCCTTACTACAATGGGAATTAGCTTTGGGGCTAGTGGTCCCAAGTTTAATGCCAAGTTTGTCAACTCCATGCCAGAGGAGCAACTGGCAACTATCGGCGGTGCAGTATCGACCTACTTTATGCTGGGTCAGGCTTTTGTTCGCCTACTTGTTTCAGGTCTGGTCTTGGTATTGGCCGTCGATCAGATTAGCGGTCTTTTCCTATCAGCTACTGGAATCTTAGTCCTATACGTCCTCTACTGGCTGGCCCGCAAGCAAAAAACACCTCAAAATCAGTCTGCTTAGGCTGATTTTTCTGTTATCTGCGGGGCAACTATGCTATAATGTTCTTGATTGAAATTTTACAGGAGAGAAACATGACTAAACCAATTCGTGTGCGTTACGCACCAAGTCCAACAGGACTTTTGCATATCGGAAATGCCCGTACAGCATTGTTCAACTATCTTTTTGCCCGTCATCACGGCGGTACTTTCCTTATTCGTATCGAGGACACAGACCGTAAACGCCATGTGGAAGACGGAGAGCGTTCTCAGCTGGAAAACCTGCGTTGGTTGGGCATTGATTGGGATGAAAGCCCAGAAACCCATGAGCAATACCGCCAGTCTGAGCGTTTGGATATTTACCAGAAGTATGTCGATGAGCTCTTGGCTTCAGGAAAGGCCTACAAGTCTTACGTGACCGAAGAAGAGTTGGCGGCGGAGCGTGAGCGCCAGGAAGCTGCAGGTGAAACACCTCGCTATATCAATGAATACCTTGGCATGTCTGAGGATGAAAAAACTGCCTATATCGCAGAGCGTGAGGCGGCTGGCATTGTCCCAACTGTACGCTTGGCTGTCAATGAAGCTGGTATCTACAAGTGGAATGACATGGTTAAGGGTCAAATCGAGTTCGAAGGTGGCAACATTGGTGGTGACTGGGTTATCCAGAAACGTGACGGTTACCCAACCTACAACTTTGCCGTGGTGATTGACGATTATTTGATGGAGATTTCGCACGTTATCCGTGGGGATGACCATATTGCCAATACACCCAAGCAACTCATGGTCTATGAGGCACTGGGCTGGGAAGCGCCAGAATTTGCCCACATGACCTTGATTATCAACTCTGCAACGGGTAAAAAATTGTCCAAACGTGACACCAATACCCTTGCCTTTATCGAAGATTACCGCAAAAAAGGCTACCTGCCAGAAGCTGTTTTCAACTTTATCACACTTTTGGGTTGGACTCCTGGTGGTGAGGAAGAAATCTTCTCCCGTGAGCAATTTATCCAACTCTTTGACGAGAACCGCCTCAGCAAGTCACCAGCTTCCTTCGATCCGAAAAAGTTGGCTTGGATGGGCAATGAATACATCAAAAAAGCTGATTTGGAGACCATTTTCAACCTTGCTAAACCATTCTTGGAAGAGGCTGGTCGCTTGACAGACAAGGCAGAAAAATTGGTGGAACTTTACAAGCCACAAATGTCATCTGCGGATGAAATCGTTGGTTTGACAGACCTTTTCTTCTCTGATTTTCCAGAATTGACGGATGAAGAAAAAGAAGTCATGGCAGGTGAGACTGTTCCGACTGTCCTCAATGCTCTTAAGGAAAAATTGGAAGCCATGACGGACGAGGATTTCCAACCAGATAACATCTTCCCACAAATCAAGGCTGTTCAAAAAGAAACAGGCATCAAGGGCAAAAACCTCTTCATGCCAATCCGTATCGCTGTTTCAGGTGAAATGCATGGGCCAGAGTTGCCAAACACTATTTACCTCCTCGGCCGTGAAAAATCTATCCAGCATATTGAGAATATGTTGAAGAGTTTGTAATACAAATAATCCCCACTGTCATATGGCGGTGGGGATTTGTTATAGTTTAAAACTATGGAAATAAGCTTGAAAACGATATAACCAGTTTCTGAAAATTCATGGTATGATAGACTAATCACAAGAATTTAGGAGAGTGTATGGAAAATCATAATTTTGAAAATCAGGGTACTTTTAATCGAGAGATGAACAGTCGCCATTTGCAGATGTTGTCTATCGGTGGGGTTATCGGGACAGGTTTGTTCTTGAGTTCAGGCTATACCATTGCACAGGCTGGGCCTTTTGGAGCTATTGCGGCCTATCTTTTCGGAGCTGTCATGGTCTATTTGGTCATGTTTTCTTTGGGTGAATTGTCGGTTGCAATGCCGGTGACTGGATCTTTCCACACTTATGCGACCAAGTTTATCAGTCCAGGTACTGGTTTTATGGTGGCCTGGATGTATTGGCTCTGCTGGGTCGTTGCTCTGGCCTCGCAGTTTGTTGGGGCAGCCCAGCTCATGCAACGCTGGTTTCCTAGTGTACCGATTTGGATTTTTGCGACGATTTTTGCAGTTATTGTATTTGGTTTGAACACCCTATCAGTTGGCTGGTTTGCCAAGGCGGAGGATGCGCTCTCGTCTATCAAGGTCTATGCCATAGCAGCCTTTATCGTGCTTGGGACTTTGGCTATTTTTGGTATTTTGCCATTTGAGGGAACCAATGCTGCGCCACTGTTTAACAATATCACAAGTAACGGTTTACTTCCTAATGGTCTGGTTGGTTTTATCACGGTCATGCTGTCTGTTAACTATGCCTTTTCAGGTGTGGAAATGATTGGAATTGCGGCAGGGGAGACAGATAACCCTAAGAAAGCCGTGCCACAAGCTATTAAATCGACCATCGGTCTTTTGGTTATCTTCTTTGTCTTGACAATTGTTGTTTTGGCAGCCCTACTTCCTATGTCAGAGGCAGGTGTGACAGAAGCGCCGTTTGTGCTTGTCTTGGACAAGATTGGCTTCCCTTATGATGCAGATATTATGAACTTCATCATTTTGACAGCTATCTTATCAGCCTCAACTTCAGGACTTTACGCTTCAAGTCGTATGCTGTGGTCTTTGGCCAATGAAGGCATGATTAGTAAGGAATTAGTGAAGATTAATAAGCATGGTGTGCCTATGCGTGGCATGATTTTGTCCATGATTGGTGTTGTAATAGCCTTGATTGCGTCAATTTATGCAGAAGATACCATCTTCTTGGCCCTGGTTTCTATCGCTGGTTTTGCAGTTGTCATTGCTTGGTTGGCTATTCCGCTTGCACAAATCGGTTTCCGTCGTGAATTTTTGAAAACTCACAGTGAAGAGGAATTGGAATACAAGACGCCATTTTCACCGACCTTACCATGGATTACCGTTATTCTGCTAGTTATTTCCATCATTGGAATCGGCTGGGATCCTTCACAGCGTGCCGGTCTATACTTCGGTGTTCCTTTCATGATTGGCTGCTATATTTATCACTATATCCGCTTTAAAAAGTGGTAGGAGGGTTCAAGTATGGGGCGTTTTAAAGAACTATTAGAACAAAAGGAATATATCATTTTACACGGTGCTCTTGGAACAGAGTTGGAGTTTCGTGGTCATGATGTATCGGGCAAGCTCTGGTCTGCCAAGTATCTATTGGAAAATCCCCAGTTCATCAAGGATATTCACAAAGATTATATCCGTGCAGGTGCGGACTTGGTGACAAGCTCCACCTATCAGGCGACCTTTGAAGGATTAGCAGAAGTTGGCTTGTCACAAGCAGAGGCGGAGGACCTCATTCGCTTGACCGTTGATTTGGCCAAGGAAGCGCGTGATGAGGTCTGGGCTGAATTGGCTGAAGATGAAAAAGCACAACGAACCTATCCTCTCATTTCAGGTGACGTGGGTCCCTACGCAGCCTATTTGGCCAACGGTGCTGAATACACGGGTGATTATGGCAACATTAGTCTGTCAGAGTTAAAAGATTTCCACCGTCGCAGAATCGAACTCCTCCTAGAACAGGGTGCGGAACTCTTGGCCTTGGAGACCATTCCAAATTTTCTTGAAACACAAGCCTTGGTAGAGTTGCTGGCAGAGGATTTTCCAGAGGCTGAAGCCTATATCAGTTTCACCTCACAGGACGGGCAGTCGATTTCTGACGGAACGTCTATTGAAAAAATAGCAGAGCTGGTCAACAGCAGTGAGCAGATTTTGGCGGTTGGTCTTAACTGTACGGCTCCCTCGCTGTACTCAGCTTTCCTTGGCAAGTTGAGAGAAAAAACGGATAAACCATTTGTGACTTATCCGAATTCTGGGGAAGTCTATGATGGAGCCACTCAAACTTGGAAGGAAAAAGCAGGCGACAGCCATTCTCTTCTGGACAACACACTTGAATGGCACGAACTGGGCGCCAATGTAGTTGGAGGGTGTTGCCGTACCCGACCAGCCGATATTGCAAGTCTAGTTGCTGGATTGAAATAAAAGTATCCCCGCTGTCACATGACGGCGGGGATTTTGTTATAAATTCTGTAATTTTTCCTCAATCTGCTGGAGTAGATTTTCTAGATTTTCCTTCTGTTCTTGGAGTAGGAGGATTTGTTTTTCACGGTCGGCAATTTCATCCAGTATAACCTGTTTGTTTTCTTTTAGCTGTTCGAGACTGCCGCATTTGGTGTCGTGAAGTTCTTTGATACGGATAATAGCTTTCACAGATAGGCCTAACTGGCGAAGTCCTAGTATATTTTCTAGGTTGTTGATTTCTGCTTCGTTCCAGTAGTAGTTACCGTTAACCAGCTGAGGTTGTAGCAATCCTTGTTCGGTGTAGAAACGAAGCGTATCACGTTTGATACCAAATTGTTGCATGACTTGTCCTGTTTTCATAACTTCCTCTTTTACTAATTTCGTTTGACAGGGGGTCACCCCCTCATGATAAATTGGTGGGGAAAGGAGTTCTATATGATTATTGTTGTTAAATGCTTGATTGTGCTTTATTTGGGGCTATTACCGCTATCTGCTTGGGTATATCGTAAGCAACTTCCTAACTGGTTACTGGTTTTATATTCCTCCCCAGTCTTGCTCAGTTTGTTGGGCTGGCAGACAGTTTGGGGATTTATTTTCGGTTTAATCTTGGCTTGCGGTGTGCGTGTCTTAGGTGGTCGCATTCTTTTTGGGAGAAATCGTCTCAGTCACTTTTTATCTCATCTTTTACTGAGTAGCATTCTCGTTCTTGCCCTGTTCTTGTTCTAAAAACAGCCTCTCCACATAGTCCTTCTGCCTTGGAATGACCAGTTCTGTTTCAAGAAAATCTTTCAAATTTTCTTGTGGGACCCAGATATAATTGCTGGTTTCATCCGTTTGGAGTTGGATGGTCGATTTGTCCCAATTGGTTTCAGCCCAGTAGCAGTGGAAAATGCACTGGTCATCATGGGCGATAAAGTGTGTATGGTGGCGGAGTTGGTCAGCTGTCAGCTCAATGCCTGTCTCTTCGCGGACTTCGCGTAATATGGCCTGCTCTGCTATTTCCCCAAACAAGGCCGAGCCTCCTGCTGTTGCTTCATAATAGTCAGGGTAGGAGGGCTTGGTGCTGTCGCGCTTCATGAAGAGGGTGCTGCCGTCGCGGTGGCGGATGATGCACTCGACGACTAGGTGGTATAGGCCATCGGGAATGGTTTCTCCGCGTGTGAGGATATGGTCGGTCAAGTGACCGTCGGCTGTGTAGGCGTTCCAGATTTCCATTTCATTCTCCAGTCAATTTTGTAGTTATTCAGTATAGCACATCTATAAGTGCAAAGCAACATGTTTTGTTTTTGTACGGACAAGTGTTATACTGGGGGCCACTAACTCAAAGGAGAAATTTATGCAACCTATTATTCCTCATCTCTGGTATGACACAGAGGCAAAAGAAGCGGTGGCTTTTTATGTGGACCTCTTCGGTGGCAAGCTGGACTGGACCTACACCATTACGGATACGCCTTCGGGTGATTCGGATTTGATTCAGTTTCAACTGGGCGATATGACCTTGGCGGCTATTAGTGCGGGTCCATACTTTAAGCTCAATGAGTCCATGTCCCTCATGGTCAATGTAGCCAGCAAGGATGAAGTGACACGTTTGTACCAAGCCTTGTCAGAAGGCGGTCGTGTGCTCATGCCTTTGGGAGAATATCCTTTCAGCCCTTACTATGTCTGGTTGGAAGACCGCTTTGGTCTGTCTTGGCAACTGTCTTATGCACCGGACTTGGACAATTCTTATCAGTTTGACATCTGCCTGCTCTTCTCTCAGGATCAGGTTGGTTTGGCCCAGCCTATGTTGGACTACTACAAGGACAAGCTCCCTCAGGCTAGTGTCGGTCAACTTTCCTACTACGGTGAAGGGGAGGCTGCTGTTGAGGCTGCCAAGCTGAATTACGCGGAACTTCTTGTCGCTGGACAGAAAATGATTGTCATGGACCACGGCTACGGTGGTGAAGCTTCATTCAACGAAGCCTTCTCGCTCATGGTCTATGTGGATAGTCAGGATGAACTCAATTTCTATTATGACCTCCTGTCAGCAGTGCCAGAGGCGGAAATGTGCGGTTGGGTCAAGGACCAGTTTGGGATTTCCTGGCAGATTGTACCGCGGATTTTGATGGAGGCATACGATACGGCTAGCCCAGAACAGATTAAGGCTGTGAATGCTGCAGTAATGACAATGAAACGTCTAGATATCGGAACTATTCAAACGATATTAAATTAGTCAAGATTGGCAGGAACTGGATAGCAGTTTCTGTTTTTTTTATTAGACAAGAATGAATTGGCTCGGTTTTTGGTATAATGAAAGAAAGTAGAGGGGAGACCACATGAAAGCAATAGAAAGACGAAAGCACATTTTATCACTTTTACAGGAAACATCTCAACCACTTTCAGCGAATTACCTAGCAAAAGAATTTGGAGTGAGCCGTCAGGTGATTGTGGGAGATATAGCCTTGCTTCGAGCAGAGGGGGATCTGGTTTTGGCGACTCCGAGAGGCTACCTACTGCAGTCTTCTCTGGCGCCTCTTGAAGGTGCTTATATTCGTAAAATAGCTTGTCAACATGGACCAGAAGATGTTGAAAAAGAGTTGACTATCCTATTAGAGGGAGGAGCTCAAATCCTTGATGTCGAAATTGAACATCCTATTTACGGTCTATTATCTGGCAAACTAAATATTACCAGTTTTGAAGATCGGGACCGTTTTTTAGATGATTTGAGTCATTATAAAGGAGTACTATTGAGTAATTTAACAGAAGGAGTTCATACTCATACTGTCTCATTTCCCTCGGTTCAAGCCTACCAAGAACTTTCTTTGGTATTAAAGGCTGCAGGAATTTTGCTAGAAAATCAATAAAACATTACAGGTGTCTTGACACCTGTAATGTTTTGGTTTATAATCGAACCTATAGAAAGAGAGGTTCCTTATGTCCCAATTAACACTATCATCTAAAAGTTCCGTCAAGCAGCTTTCCATTAGTGCGATTCTTACTGCATTTGCTATTTTGATTCCATTGATAATGCCGATTAAAATTGTTATTGGACCAGCATCTTATACACTTGCTAGTCATATTCCGTTGTTTATTGCAATGTTTATTTCACCAGCAACGGCCATATTGGTAGCATTGGGCTCCAGTCTAGGCTTCTTTTTAGCAGGATTTCCTATTGTCATCGTATTTCGTGCATTAACCCACTTGATTTTTCTTACTCTGGGAGCTTTTATAATAAAACGATTTCCAAGTTTTATAGACACTAAGCGTTTCTTCCTATTAGGGATTGGTCTCAATCTACTTCATGGCTTAGGGGAGTATATTGTGGTCATGGCCCTGACTTCGGGCGGGCAGACTTCAGATACTTATTGGATGACTATGCTTGGCTTAGTTGGTCTAGGTTCTGCACTTCATGGATTACTCGATTTTAGTTTGGCATATTATTTTTGGAAAATCTTGAAAGAACGGAAAATTTATCAACCTTAATGTGAGTTGAGATAAAATATAGTCTAGAAGTCGGAGAAAAGTCTCTGGCTTTTTCTTGTTTTTTCTGTAAATGTACGAGATTTATTCAATTTTTTTAAAAAATGTGTATAAATATGTTGCAAAAAGTATAAATATACACTATAATAGTCACTAAGTTTTATTTGCTAATTTAAATAGAAATGAGAATGATTATGACGAAAGAAAAATTAATCCTAGCCTATTCAGGTGGTTTGGATACTTCGGTTGCTATTGCATGGTTGAAGAAGGATTATGATGTTGTCGCTGTCTGCATGGACGTGGGTGAGGGTAAGGATTTGGAATTTATCCATGACAAGGCCTTGTCGATCGGTGCGGTTGAGTCCCATGTTATCGATGTTAAGGAAGAGTTTGCCTATGACTACGTGCTTCCTGCCCTCCAAGCTCAAGCCTACTATGAGCAAAAATACCCATTGGTATCCGCTCTCAGCCGTCCTTTGATTTCTAAAAAACTGGTTGAAATTGCCCACCAGACTGGCGCGACGACTATTGCCCACGGTTGTACCGGTAAGGGAAATGACCAGGTTCGTTTTGAGGTGGCAATCGCTGCCCTGGATCCAAACTTGAAGGTTGTGGCTCCGGTTCGTGAATGGCACTGGTCTCGTGAGGAAGAGATTATCTTTGCCAAGGAAAATGGTGTGCCGGTTCCAGCTAATTTGGACAGCCCTTACTCAATCGACCAAAACCTTTGGGGTCGTGCCAATGAGTGTGGTGTCTTGGAAAATCCATGGAACGAGGCGCCAGAAGATGCATTCGGTATCACGACTGCTCCAGAAAAGGCACCAGATACGCCTGAATATGTCGAAATCGAATTTAAGTCTGGTGTACCTGTTGCCGTCAATGGAGAAGAGCTGAGCCTGGCTAATTTGATTCAGAAACTCAATGTGATTGCGGGTGCCCATGGTGTTGGTCGTATCGACCACGTTGAGAACCGTTTGGTGGGTATCAAGTCGCGTGAAATCTACGAGTGCCCAGGTGCCATTACCCTCTTGACAGCTCATAAGGAAATTGAAGATTTGACCCTGGTTCGTGAAGTAGCTCACTTCAAACCAATCATTTCCAATGAATTGTCAAACTTGATTTATAACGGTTTGTGGTTCAATCCAGCGACAGATGCTTTGAAGGCTTACTTGAAACAAACCCAGTCAGTGGTAAACGGTACTGCCAAGGTAAAATTGTTCAAGGGTACAGCTCAAGTCGTTGCTAGAAAATCACCAAACTCACTCTATGATGAAAATCTTGCAACCTACACAAGTGCAGATACCTTTGACCAGGCAGCAGCAGTCGGCTTTATCAAGCTCTGGGGCTTGCCAACCAAGGTAAATGCGGAAGTACATCACCAAAACCAATAGGAGATTTTGATGGAAAAGAAATTATGGGGCGGTCGTTTTGAGGCCAGCTTGGAGGCCTGGGTGGAGGAATTTGGTGCCTCTATCCGCTTCGACCAGAAACTAGCCAAGTTTGATATTCAAGGATCCATTGCCCATGTGACCATGCTGGGTCAGACAGGTATCATTGAGCAGTCTGAAGCAGACACTATCAAGGCTGGTCTGGAAGAGCTCTTGGCTGAGTATGAGACTGGTCAGCTGGAATTCGACGTGACCAACGAAGACATCCACATGAACATGGAATCGCTCTTGACGGAAAAAATCGGTCCAGTGGCTGGCAAGCTCCACACGGCTCGTTCACGGAATGACCAGGTCGCGACAGACATGCACCTCTATCTCAAGGACAAGCTCCATGAGGTGATTGAGAAATTGGCCAATCTACGTCAGGTCTTGGTCCATTTGGCTGAGGAACATGTGGAGACCATTATGCCGGGCTATACGCACTTGCAGCATGCCCAACCCATTTCTTTTGGTCACCATCTCATGGCCTACTATCAAATGTTCACCCGTGACAGCGAGCGCTTTACTTTCAATATCCAGCATGCGGACATGTCACCGCTGGGCGCAGCGGCCCTTGCAGGAACTACTTTTCCCATTGACCGTCAACTGACTTCTGATTTGATGGGCTTTGCCAAACCTTACAGCAATTCATTGGATGCGGTGTCTGACCGTGATTTCATCTTGGAATTTTTGTCTAATAGCTCTATTCTCATGATGCATGCTTCTCGTCTATGCGAGGAAATCATCAACTGGTGTTCCCACGAGTACCAATTTGTCACCCTATCGGACACCTTCTCAACAGGTTCCTCTATCATGCCGCAGAAGAAAAATCCTGATATGGCAGAGTTGATCAGAGGAAAATCGGGTCGGGTAGTGGGCAATTTGGTTGGTTTACTGACCGTCATGAAGGCTCTGCCATTGGCCTACAACAAAGACCTCCAGGAAGATAAAGAGGGCATGTTTGACACGGCGGAGACCATTACAGTAGCCATTGACATTCTGGCCGGTATGCTGGAATCTATGACCGTTCACAAGGATAGAATGGCTGTTTCAACCGAGAAAGACTTCTCCAATGCGACTGAGTTGGCAGACTACTTGGCCAGCAAGGGAATGCCTTTCCGCCAGGCCCATGAAGTGGTCGGCAAGCTAGTCTTGGAATGCACCAAGGCTGGTCACTACTTGCAGGATATTCCGCTGGAACGTTACCAAGAAGTGACGGACTTGATTGAGGAGGACATCTACCAGGCCCTGCAATCTCGTACAGCGGTGGAACGCAGAACCTCACTGGGTGGGACAGGATTTGAGTCAGTTCAACACCAAATTCAGCAAGCGACAGCGGAATTAAACCCAGATAAATAACGAAAAATGCCTCTAAACGTGATGTTTATTGGCTTTTTTGAATTTTATGGTATAATAGAGGTAATTTTGAAAGATGGAGTGACAGTTTGAGAAAAAGCTACCGTGTCAAGCGCGAACGAGATTTCAATGATATTTTTTCCAAGGGACACAATGTTGCCAATCGACGCTTTGTGGTCTACCGTTTGGCCAATCAAAAAGAGCATTTTCGTGTAGGCTTATCTGTCAGCAAGAAGTTAGGAAATGCCGTCACACGCAATAAAATCAAGCGTCGCCTGCGGCATGTTCTGCTTGAATTGAAAGAGGATATACAGGCAGAGGATTTTGTCATCATTGCCCGTAAGGGTGTGGAGGAATTGACCTACCAAGAAATCAAGAAGAATCTGCTCCATGTTTTGAAACTTGCGAAACTCTACCAGGAAGGTGTTGAGATTGAAAAAGAAAATTAAATGGGCGGGCCTCTTGACCCTGTCCCTTGTCGTGTTAGCGGCCTGTGGAAATCAAGCCAGCAACCAATCTTCGGGTGCCTGGGATTCACTCATTGAGTGGTTTGCCAGCATCATCCAATTCTTGTCTATCAATGGTCATATCGGTATTGGGATTATCCTTTTCACTATCTTGATTCGGACCTTATTGTTGCCACTCTTTCAGATTCAGGCAAAATCCTCTCGCAAGATGCAGGAAATTCAGCCGCAGCTGAGAGAGTTGCAGGAACGCTATCCAGGCAAGGATATGGAAAGCCGCCAATTATTGGCTGAAGCGACCCAGCGTCTTTACAAAGAAAACGGCGTCAGCATGGGGTCATCCTTTATACCGCTTTTGATCCAGATGCCCATTCTTTTGGCTCTTTTCCAAGCCCTGACTAAGGTGGATGCTCTCAAGGTTGGCCAGTTTCTCTGGATGAACTTGGGGCAGCCGGACCCGTACTTTATCTTGCCGATTCTGGCAGCGGTCTTCACCTTCCTTAGTACCTGGTTGACCAATAAGGCTGCGCCAGAGAAAAATGGTGCTCTGACCGTGATGATGTACGTCATGCCGTTTCTCATTTTCTTCTTTGCCGTGACGTCAGCTAGCGGGGTTGCCCTTTATTGGACCGTGTCCAACGCCTACCAAGTTGTTCAAACCTTGATTTTCAATAATCCTTTTAAAATCATAGCAGAGCGTCAAGCTAAGATTGATGCAGAGAAAGCGCGCCAGGCTAAAATTAGGAAAGCTCAGAAAAAAGCCCAGAAAAAGAAATAGGATAGTAGGAGAGAAAAGATGAAATTTACAGGTGCAAATGTTGAAGAAGCCATCCAAAATGGTTTGGCAGAATTAAATATCCCTCGTAAGAAGGCACATATTACTGTCGTTGCTCGTGAGAAAAAAGGTTTCCTTGGTTTTGGTAAGAGACCAGCGGTCGTCGATATTGATGTTATCAATGAAACAACGGTTGTCAAGGCTAACCAGAAGGCTGTTCGTGGCGTTCCAGATGAAATCAACGAGCAAAACGAGCCAGTGAAAAGTGTATCAGAAGCGACGATTGACCTTGGTAAGGTTGTTGCCGCTGTTAAGGAATACGAAAAGTCTGGTGAGGTCTTAGAGGATGATATCAAGGCTCAGATTCTGAAAAATGAAAAAGAAGCGACTACGATTTTAGAAGAAACAGGTCGTATCGAAATTTTGCCAGAAGAACTCCTGCAACCGGCCTCTGCAGAAGAGACAATTGAAGAAGTTGTTGAAACTCCTGAGGCTACTGAGGAGACAGAGTCTGTTTCAAAATCGGAAGAATTTTCAGACTTAGACATTAAAATCGAGCAACAGCATGACATTGAGCAGGTGGTGGCAGAAGTATCAGCTTACGTGCAGGAAATCTTGGATGACATGGACGTTGAGGCACGGATCGAGACCAGCTATAACCGCCGTACCATCAACATTCAGGTTGATACAAATGAGCCTGGTCGCGTAATCGGCTACCACGGCAAGGTCTTGAAGGCGTTGCAATTGTTGGCGCAGAACTTCCTCTACAACCGCTATGAGCGCAATTTCTACATCAGTATCAACGTTAATGACTATGTGGAACATCGTGCAGAAGTCTTGCAAGGCTACGCTCAAAAATTGGCGGAGCGGGTCCTGGCAGAACAAGAGGCCTATCACACAGATCCGATGTCTAGCAGCGAGCGCAAGATTATCCACCGGATTATTTCCAAAATGGACGGATTGACCAGCTATTCTGAAGGTAGCGAGCCTAACCGCTATGTGGTCGTGGACATTGAAGGACACAACGATTAAAAGAGGTTTAGCCTCTTTTTTTCACACTCCTTACTGAAAATAGGTCAAAATGCCTTGACAAACAGTCAGAATTCTTATAAAATAGTTTGGTATGTTTAGTAACTGATCAAAACTAGCCGGCTAAACGAATACAAGAATCTAAGAGGAGGTATTCATCGTGAAACGTACTTTTCAACCAAGTAAAATCCGTCGTGCTCGTAAACACGGATTCCGTAACCGTATGTCAACCAAAAACGGCCGTCGTGTCTTAGCAGCTCGTCGTCGTAAAGGACGTAAAGTGCTTGCAGTGGCATAAGAAGTCGAATGTAAAACCAGCAGAAACTCGAGTCTGCTGGTTTTTTCTTTTTTAATAATAAACAGATAGGTGAGATGGAAGGACCGAGATACGAATAGGAAGACGATCTCCCTCGTCTCCATCAATGTTGATTTGTAGGTCCCCATCGAGAAGTTTGATTTCCCCTTCCTTGAAGGTTTCATAACCCAGGCTATTACTTTCTTCTGTGACGCCGCCCATCAGCTGAGGAATGGCAGATACCGTATTTAAGAAGTGGCTATCTTTCAGATAGAGCAGGTGTAAAAGGCCGTCATCTACCTTGGCATCTGGAAGAAGGGTTTCAAACCCACCAATGGAATTAGTCAGTCCAATCAGGATGGTTGTCGAGGCAATTTCCTTAGTCTCACCGTCTAATTGAATCTGAAACTCATAGCGTTGGTTGTTTATCAATTCCTTGAAGCCATTGATGAAATAGGCCATCTTCCCATAGCGGGTTTTCTCATCTGGATCAATATTATTGATAGCTTGTGGAATAGCGCCGATTGCCACGACATTCATAAAGTAGCTATCGTTGACCTGGCCAATATCAAGAGGGCGCTTACGGTTTGGATCAAATTGTTTAATAGCTTGCGCTGGATCAAGGGGAATTCCCAAGGCTCGCGCTAAGTCGTTGACCGTACCTAGTGGGAAAAATCCAAAATTCGGTCGATATTCTTCCTTAGCCAGACCACTGATGCCCTCGTTAACTGTCCCATCTCCGCCCATGACAAAGACACTGTCAAAACCTTCTTGTGCAGCCTCCTTGACGAATTGGCAAGCATCTCCGCCTTTTTGAGTTTCTTTTATAAGGACTTGGTTAAAATATTCCTCCAATTTGACCTGGGCCAAGTCTCTAAACTCCAGGGCACGTTCCCCACCAGAACTAGGATTCACTACTAATAAAGCTTTTTTCATGCGAATCTCCTTTCAAAATACAACTTACCTCTATATTATAAGGTATTTAGGCTGTGATTGCAAAAGGAAGCTCCTTGTCACGTGAATTCAATATATCAAAAAACAATTAAAAGTGATATACTAGGATATTATAAGGAGGGATCGATATGGTAACAAAAGAAGAAGCAGTCCAATTGTTACAGGACATGATACAGATTAATACAGAAAATGACAATGAAGAAGAACTGGCTCGCTATATTCAAGAGTTTTTATCTGCTCATGGCATCGAGAGCGAGTTAGTGGAATTTGCGCCAAGACGTGCCAGTTTAGTAGCGGAAATTTCAAATGGGCCTGGGAAAAAATTGGGTCTAACTGGTCATTTGGATGTTGTCAGTGCTGGAAATGCCGAGGATTGGACCCATTCTCCTTTTTCAGGTTTCGTTGATGAAAACAAGATTCTTTGGGGACGGGGAGCTTCAGATATGAAGTCGGGTCTTGCTGCTCTTGTTCTGGCTATGGTTGCCCTCCATGAATCACAAGACTATTCAGGGACCATTCGATTGTTGGCGACTGTTGGTGAAGAAGTTGGAGAATATGGTTCCAAGCAGCTAACGAAGCTGGGCTATGTGGATGATTTAGATGGTATGCTAATTGGAGAACCTTGTAATATTGGGATTATTTATGCTCATAAAGGCTCGTTGAACTACAAGGTCACTTCCAAGGGTACGGCAGCCCATTCTTCCATGCCAGAACTCGGGAACAATGCCATTGAGCACCTCAATCATGCTATGCTGAAGATATCAGAAGCTATTGCACAAGAAGCAACAAAGCATACTGATCCAGAGTTGGGTCAAACCTTTCATAATATTACGGTGGTAACAGGGGGGCAACAGGTGAATTCTATTCCCGATTGGGCAAGTTTTGAAGCTAATGCCAGGACAATCCCTGCTTTTGATAACCAAGACGTAATTCGAACAGTCAAGGAAGTGATTGAAGAGCTGAATGAGCAAGAAGGATTTGATTTAAGTATAGAGGTGACTGCTGATCAAAAACCAGTTGTTAGTGATAAGAATTCTCCACTCATTCAGTCTATTTTGAAAGTACAGCAGCAGTTTCCTAGTTTACAGGTTCCTGCCCAGTTGAAGCAGATGGAAGAGGTTTTAGGAGGTGACCTGTCAGGACAAAACGATCTGCCAACCACCTTAGTCCCTCTAGCGGTATCGGGAACAACCGATGCAGCCCAATTTACTCTGTCGGAGAAAACGTTTGACGTGGCCGTCTATGGCCCAGGCATTCCCATGCTCAATCACAAGATTGATGAACGTTTACCGGTGGAGCAGTACTGGGATTTTATTGCGATTTATCAAGCCATTCTATCTGACTATCTTTCATAATTGGAATGTTTGCCGGATACTGATGAAAGATAAAACTGTTATCGGGGTCATCTGTTTATACTCTATTCAAAAATATAATATACTAGAGACAGAAAAGATCTCACAGGATTTAAGGACGGCCAGCTTGAAGAATGACCATAAAAGAAAGCATCGGACAGGGTTCGGTGCTTTTTCTCAGCCAAATACAGAGGTGGCTTATGGTATAATGGTAGAAAAGAAAGAGAAGTATGATGATAGAAATTTTTGATACACACACCCACCTCAACGTAGAGCAGTTTGACGGTCGGGTTCAAGAGGAATTAGATTTTGCCAAGGAAATGGGGGTCACCCTCCACAATTTGGTCGGTTTTGACCGAGCAACCATTGACAAGGCTATGGAGCTTGCTGACCAGCACCCTGAAATTTATCTGACATTGGGCTGGCATCCGACAGAGGCTGGCACCTATGATGAGGAAGTAGAAAGCTACTTGCTTGAGGCACTCAAACATCCCAAGGTCATTGCCCTGGGGGAGATTGGGCTGGACTACTATTGGATGACGGCGGATAAGGAAACCCAGGCTCGTGTTTTCAAGCGAC
Source organism: Streptococcus sp. A23 (assembly GCF_043674155.1). Taxonomy (NCBI): domain Bacteria; kingdom Bacillati; phylum Bacillota; class Bacilli; order Lactobacillales; family Streptococcaceae; genus Streptococcus; species Streptococcus sp. A23. The sequence continues at coordinate 109,504 of NZ_JBIMJP010000003.1, forward strand.
AGATGGAGCTGGCCAAGCAGTTGGACTTACCCTTTGTGGTTCATACTCGCGACGCTCTGGAAGATACTTACCAGATCATCAGGGAAGTCGGTGTCGGTCCACGCGGAGGCATCATGCATTCCTTCTCTGGCACTCTGGAGGAGGCTCAAGCTTTCATGGACCTGGGTATGCACATCTCATTCTCGGGAGTGGTGACCTTCAAGAAAGCTGTCGAACTTCAGGAAGCGGCGCAAGCATTGCCCCTAGAAAAAATCCTGGTCGAGACGGATGCGCCCTACCTGGCCCCAGTTCCCAAGCGTGGTCGGGAAAATCGCACCGGCTACACTAGATATGTGGTGGATATGCTGGCCCAGCTTCGCAACCAATCGGTCGAAGAGGTGGCGAGAGCGACCTACGAGAATGCAAGGAGCTTGTTCAGAATTGACACAGAAAATTAAGATACAAGAAGTCCTCGTTGTCGAGGGAAAGGACGATACGGCAAACTTGAAGCGGTTTTATGAGGTGGATACCTACGAAACCAGAGGCTCTGCCATATCAGACGATGACTTGGAACGCATCGAGAAACTCCATGACCTGCGGGGAGTCATTGTCTTTACCGACCCAGACTACAATGGGGAGCGGATTCGAAAGATCATTATGCAGGCCATTCCCACGGTCAAACACGCCTTCTTACAGCGGGACGAGGCTACACCTAAATCTAAGACAAAAGGGCGGTCCTTGGGCATTGAGCACGCCAGCTTTGAGGACTTGGAAAAGGCCCTCGCAGGCGTTCGTGGCTACTATGATGATGAACATAACTTTGACATCACCAAGTCAGATCTAATGCGCCTAGGGCTCCTTATGGGCGGAGACAGTCGCAAGCGGAGGGAGTATCTGGGAGAAAAGCTCCGCATCGGCTACTGCAATGGTAAGCAACTCCTCAAACGCTTGGAACTGTTTGGGATAAGCTTGGCGGAAGTTGAGGAGTGTATGGTGAGCTATCATGGATAGAGTTTACGCTGTTAAGTGCTTGGTAAAAAACGAGTTTGAGCCAACTTATGAGAATTACTCATCTTATGAAGAAGTGACCTACTTGCTGCCGGCTAATGTCCTTGTTTGGGAGGATGAGCAGGTTGATAAGAACAAACTAGCTGACTATTTGCGTGGTTCAGTTGAAGATGGCTATGTCAATGCGGAAGGTATTTGGAAGCAGAGCCGTTTGTTTCATATTGCCGGTGTGCTAGAAATGGACGACAGGGTAGAGTTTGATGGACCAGCCGTGGAAGTCTATCGCTGGTTTTACACTTTTGAACGTCCAGTTACTGAGGAAGAATTTTTGAATCTCTATTATTTTGATGATCTGGGGAGATAGGGCAATGTCTAGACTAGAACAAGTCATCCTAACCAATATGTGCATGATTACAGACGGTCAGCGGGTGTTGGTCCAGGAACGAAAGTCAGCAAAGTGGCCGGGCGTCACGTTTCCGGGTGGCCATGTCGAACGTGGCGAGAGTATTATTTCCTCTGTCGTCCGCGAGGTCAAAGAAGAAACGGGCTTGACTGTCTCCAATCTCGAACTCTGTGGGATTCAAAACTGGACGGATCCTACTGACCAGTATCGCTATCTGGTATTTTGCTACAAAACCAGCCATTTTTCAGGCTCTATCCAAACTTCAGATGAGGGGGAGGTCTTCTGGATTGACCGTGCAGAATTGAAGAATCTCCAACTTGCTGACAGTTTTGAATCCATGTTGGAAATCTTTGAACATCCACAACTGACGGAGAATTTTTACTGGTTTGAAGATGGCGAGTGGAAGATTGATAACAAGTAGGATGTAGAAGCAAACTGCTGTTAGACTTGACAATTTTACTTAAAAATCCTAGAATATAAATAGAAAGGTCCTCAAGTTTTCACTTGAGGACCAATAGGACCGTTTTAAAGACGGGACGGATTTGTAGATAACAGAAAAACCGCTACTTACAGACCTGTCAAAGTTGGAAGTGCGGTTTTACTGTTTATTTTTTTCGGTGAAATGTTAAAATAGCCAGTAAAAGAATGCCAAAGTTTATCATTAGCTCAATTGCCTCATAAACTGACATCGACGGTCACCTTTCTAAGGAGTTGTGCCATGGCCTCACCTCCTGCATCAGATTTCCGTCCCGCCTTCGGAACTTCCCTACACTAGATTAATTCGGAAAACAACAAGTATTTTATTCCGTTTTTTTAAAATAAAAGGCAAAAAATGAGAAACACGCATAAGAATTGATGAAGAGTTGTACAATAAGTTTGACAACTCTTTTTTTCTATGCTATAGTAAGCCTAGAAATGATGAGAGGTATTGCTTATGGAAGCTATTGTATATTCCCATTTTCGAAACCACTTAAAGGACTATATGAAAAAGGTCAATGACGAGTTTGAGCCTTTGGTCGTGGTTAATAAAAATCCAGAGGAAGATATTGTTGTACTCTCAAAGAGCGAGTGGGATAGCTTACAAGAAACCCTCGCTGTTGCTCGGAATGCCTACCTATCTCAGAAAGTCTTGCGTGGTATGGCTCAAGTCAAAGCGGGGCAAACCCAAGAACGCAATCTGATAGAGGTGGACTAATATGGGAATCCATTTTACAGACGACGCCTGGGAAGACTATCTTTATTGGCAAGGTCAGGATAAGAAAACACTGAAGAGAATCAATAAGATTATCAAGGATATGCAGCGACATCCTTTTGAAGGCATTGCCAAGCCAGAACCTTTGAAGTATGACTATCAAGGTGCCTGGTCAAGAAGGATTGATGCGGAGAATCGCTTGATTTATATGCTAGAAGCAGACCAATTGTATATCTTGTCTCTAAAGGACCATTATAGGTGAGGGTTGAGGAAAAAAGATAAAAGATGTAGATAATCAGACTGACTAAAATTGATTTTGTTACCTCGCTGTCTATCTGAAGCTTGTCTAGAAATAAAAAACAAGAAAGAACACACATGAGAATCGCAGACAAAAACGTTACCCGCGCCGTCCTGGAACGCCACGGGTTTACCTTTAAGAAATCCTTCGGTCAGAACTTTTTGACCGATACCAATATTTTACAGAAGATTGTAGATACGGCTGAGATTGACCAGAATGTCAATGTCATCGAAATCGGGCCTGGAATCGGGGCCTTGACCGAGTTTTTGGCGGAGAGTGCCGCCGAAGTCATGGCCTTTGAAATTGACGACCGCCTGATTCCGATTTTGGCGGATACCTTGGGTCGCTTTGACAATGTGACTGTGGTCAACCAAGATATCCTAAAGACCGACCTGCAGACCCAGATTCAGAATTTCAAGAATCCTGACCTACCCATCAAGGTTGTGGCCAACCTGCCCTACTACATCACTACCCCCATCCTCATGCACCTGATTGAGAGCAAGATTCCCTTCAGCGAGTTCGTGGTCATGATGCAGCGGGAGGTGGCCGACCGCATTTCTGCCGAGCCAAACACCAAGGCCTACGGCAGTCTGTCCATCGCGGTTCAGTACTACATGACTGCCAAGGTGGCCTTCATCGTGCCTCGCACTGTCTTTGTACCTGCACCAAACGTGGACTCCGCCATTCTCAAAATGGTACGCCGTGACCAACCCCTGGTGAACGTCAAGGATGAAGATTTCTTCTTCCGTGTGTCCAAGGCCAGCTTTGTTCACCGCCGCAAGACCTTGTGGAACAACCTGACCAACCATTTTGGCAAGTCCGAAGAAGTCAAGGACAAGCTGACGCAGGCACTTGGCATGGCAGAGCTGGAAGCCAGTGTCCGTGGAGAAGCACTTTCCATGGCTGACTTCGCGCGCCTGTCTGACAGCCTACAAGAAGTCGGTTTATAAGCAAGTATTGATTGCGGAGAAATCTGCAATCAATATTTATTTTAATGGAAAATTTTTTTCTGTTTGCCTTGTTCGTTGACAGTGGGTGGAAAGCTTGCTATACTGAAAAGTGACTAACTTTTGAAAAATATTGTCTGCAAATTGGCAGAATATTTACAAAAACAAGAGAGGATTTCCCTCTTTTTTTATGAAGGTATCGATATGTTAAAAACTATGCTAAAAAAGCATCCCCATTTAGTAGCCCTGGGCCTATTTGTGGGCTTTTCTTTATTATTATTGGTTCCCCACTTGCTCACTAAGGGCATGGTGACAGGTGCGGACTTGATTTTCCACTACAATCGTTTCTATGATGCGGCTATGCAGATGAAGGAGGGGAATTTCTCCTATATCATCAGTTTGTATGGCTACCAGCAGTCAGGACGGATTGTCAATGCTCTCTATGGACCTTATTTTGCCTATTTACAGGGGGCGCTAGTTCTTTTAAGTGGGACCTGGTTCCGCTATCAGATTTTATCCAATCTTTTCTTGGGAACTCTGAGTGCAACCTCCCTCTATTTCCTCATGCGTGAGGTCAAGGTCAAATATACTCATTCCATTCTCTTATCTATGTTCTTTGTGACGACCTACTCCATTCAGTATTGGTGGGCAACCCAAGGATTTACCAGCTGGGGAGTGGCTCTCTTTCCGCTTTGTTTAATCCCTGCAGTGCGTTTCTTGCAGACCAAAAAAGTACCGAAATTCCTCATGGCAGGAGCGGTAGGGCTCATGTTGCAGGTTCATATGCTATCGACCTTGTTCTTGGTCATTGCCTATGGCATTCTCTTCCTTATTGGTTGGTGGAAATCAGACCAAAAAATGAAGATTATTGGGCAAGTAGCCCTGTCGGTAGGGATTTTTCTGCTCCTGACTATCAATATCTGGTTGCCACTGGTTTATATCAATGCAACCAACGCTTTGGTACCACCATTTGTTAACAAAAAATTTGTACTCAATACCGTAACGTGGCTCAAAACAGCCTTTCTATACTATCCATATCCATTGCCAATTTTCTTTGGGACCTATCTCTATTTCTTGGTGAAAAATTGGAAGAAACAATCGCTGGTTCTGGCTGGTCTTGCTTTTACCTACGCAGTATTTTTGATTTTGTCAACCAACCTCTTCCCTTGGCAATTAGTAGCTGGCAAGGGGATTGACTTAGTTGAGTTGATCCAATTTCCATTCCGCTTTTTCCTCTATGCCAATGCTCTTTTACTGGCAGTCGTAGGGGTCCAGGTTTCTGGTTTGTCAGAAAAAATGCAGAAAATCTTTTCTGGTTTGACGATTATTTCTTTGCTTGTTTCGGTTGGTTTCCTCTGGAATGAAAGTTATAAGGAAATCAATGGGCATTATTACAGTGATACTTTCCTGCAAAAACGAATTCATACGACCTTGTACGGGACGACGGAAGAGTTACAGGCTTCATTTCATTCTAAAGACTTGGGCGAATTTATCCAGATTGCTCAGAAATCCACGCCGGACTATGTACCAGATTTATCAGAAAAGACTGGACATCTGACCAACGAAGAGTCGGATAATACCTATTTTACCTATCGTGACCAAGTGATTTTACCAAATCAAGATTTTGCCAAAGAAGTTGATGGTAATCAGCTGGTGGTGACTTGGACGGCGTCAGAAGCAGAAGAAACTGCGGTACCAGTTATTGTTTACCAAGACAGTCAGCTTGTTTTGAATAACACCGTTTTAGATAGAGAGGCTGTAGAACTTTCCGAAATCGGTGTGCCAACGGTTACCAGCCAACCGGGGAAGAATACCCTTGTCCTATCCTACAAACAACAATGGTGGTTACTGCCAGTTATCATTATCAGTTTGACTGGATGGCTAGTCTGGTCGATGTACTACATCTTTATTTACCGAAAATCAAGCCTTTCCTAAGAGAGAAATGTTATGAAACAAATCAATCCAAAGGCAAGCAAGCAATTTATTCTGGTTATGATTATGACCGTTTTGCTGGCGATGGGTCGGGCTCTATTGCTAAGTGGAGTATCTTTCCCGCTCTGGTTTATCCCCCTGCCCTTGCTTGCCTATCTTATTTTTACTTTTTATATCTTGGTCCTGCTGGATAGGTATGAAGACTTTATCAAAACCAAGGTCTTTGCCAAGTATGTGGGCTACTTCATCGGTGGCCTCTATCTGGTCAATCTGGTCTATCGCCTCAACGCTAAGAAATTCCAGCCCTGGAACATCTTCCGCAACAATCTCTTCCAGTATGAGTTGGTGCTTATGTTGCTCCTGCCTCTTTTGCTGGCTATTTACTGGCGAAATAATGGGCGAATCCGTGGGAAATTGAGGAGCTGGTCAGACAAGTATCTGGTGGCAGATGGCTACCTGCTTTTGACCAGTCTCTTGTCCTTGAGCCCTCTGGCCATTTCCTACTGGAAGGACAGCCACTATGAAACGCTGGTGGAAAAAGGCATCTACAAGGACTTCTTCGTACAGGTACCGATTTTTGCGGTGCTACACTTTGTGGCGATCTATTTCTTCCTACGCTATCTGGTCAAGACCTGGCAGGAGTTTCGGGCCCACAGGACCAATGTCCACAGCATGGTCTTTATCAGTCTGGTGCTGGCAAGTCTGTCCCATATCGGCTATCAGGTCTCTATGGCTGGGGCGACGGGGTCTTATTTTACCCGCCATCTCTTCCCTGGTGCCATCATTTTTCAGATAGTCTGTCTCTTTTTGCTCAACGTCATCATCAGCCTAGTGCTCAATCGTCAGGTCCTGTCGGCGGCTGTTATTGCCAGCCTCAATGTGACCTTGATTACAGCCAATTTCCTCAAATTCCGCTACCGGTCAGAGCCTCTGACTCCAAATGATTTCAAGTGGATTGGAAATATGGGGATGATTCTCAGCTTCATCAGTTTGCGCATTGTCCTTGTATCAGTCGTCTTTCTAATCATCGCCGCTTATTTCTATCGTCGTATTCACAGGCGCTATTTCCTGGGGCCAATTGTAAAGACCTTCTGGAAGCGCTTGGTGACGGTTGCCATGATTGTTTTCTTGATTGTGGGAATGGGCTTTGCTATCCGCAAGGAAAAAGACCACAAGATTGCCAGTTGGATACCGATTTTGTCCCAGGTCAATAATTGGCGGAACGTGGATTGGAAGGGCTATGCTTTCGTGGCTCGTTATCGCACGCTATCCTTCCTCTGGCTGCAACAGTTGAGTAAGACCAGCATGGAAGAACCGCAGGGATATTCGGAGAAAACCATTAAGGCTATCGTCAAGAAATATGAAAAGCTGGCAGAGGAAATCAATGCTGAACGTGCCAATCAGCTGACCGACCAGACCGTTATTTACATTCTCAGCGAGAGTCTGGCGGACCCGAGACGGATTCCGGGTGTGATCTTGAGCCAGAATGTCCTGCCAAATATTGAACAGATTATGAGCCAGACGACCAGCGGTCTCATGAAGAGTGACCATTATGGTGGGGGTACGGCTAATATTGAGTTTCAGGTTTACAGTGGCTTGCCTTTTTACAATTACAATTCGTCCATTTCGTCTGTATATCTAGATGTGGCACCTCGGATGAAGAAGTTGCCAAGTATCAGTGATTTGTATGCGGACACGGCGCGTGTGGCCATCCATCCTTATTTTGATACCAGTTACAACCGCAATGCCATCTACCAGCAGCTGGGGATTGAGCAATTTTACACATTGAATTCTACGACCCATCCTATTGCGGTGACGGCTGAGGATTATCAGGGGAATTTTGTCAGCGATAAGAAGACCTATGATTTGATACTGGAGCAGGTGCGGTCAGGTAATCCTCGATTTGTCTCGGCTATAACCATGCAAAACCATGTCCAGTGGCACTCAGAGGAGCCTGTTGCCATTACAGGTACAGGGGTCAATTTCACGGCTGAGGAAAATGCCAATTTGACCAGCTATGCAAGACTGTTGTCCTTTACGGACCAGTCGACCCGTGATTTCTTGGACCAGCTCAAGCAGTTGGATCAAAAGGTAACGGTTGTCTTCTATGGCGACCACCTGCCGGGGCTCTATCCTGAGTCAGCTTTTGTGACAGACCCTAGCCTCCAATACAAGACGGATTACTTCATTTGGAGCAATTTTGAGACGGAGGACCGTCATTACGAGTTGGTCAATTCAAGCGATATGAATGCCCTCATGCTAGAGACCACCAATGCCAAGGTCAGCCCTTACTATGCCCTCTTGACGGAAGTCCTCCACAAGGACCGAGTGGGTTTGACCGAGCGCGATGCCAAGGTAGCAGAAGAACTCAAGATGGTCCAGTACGACCTATCGACAGGCAAGGGCTACCTGCTCAAACAAAAGAATTTCTTTAAGGTTACGGAATAACACTAAAACCCAAGCCAGTTGTCTGACTCGGGTTTTGAGTTTTTATCATGATATGCGGAGGAAGGGATTTGAACCCTCACACCCGATGGGCACATGCGCCTGAAGCATGCGTGTCTGCCGTTCCACCACCTCCGCTTATAGATACTATTATACTACGTTTTTCTTCATTTGGCTAGAGGCAAATGCAACTTTACATCTTTCTCTATTTGGCTTATACTGGGAGTGGGCCAGAACTCAGAAAGTTGAAAGAGTTCGTTTGCCCCCACAGCTTCAAAGGTTCCTCGAGCCTTTTGAACAATCAACCCCTGCGCTAATGTGTTTCTCCTAATCAAATAGTTTGGTGTAGGAGTTTATACCAATCTAGATTTGAATTTTTCTTGGAGAAATGAGGGGGTTTATGTTATTGTCTTTGGCCTTAATTTGTATAGCAGCGGTTACTGTTTCTTGGCTATGCCAAAAGGGTGGTCTGCCTAAAATCATTGGTTTCCTGCTTGTTGGTATGATGCTGGGACCCTATGTTGGGAATTGGATTGATAGGAGTTTATTGGATAATTCAGCAGATATTCGTAAGATTGCCCTGATTATTATTTTGATAAAGGCAGGTTTGACCATAAAATTATCGGATTTCAAGACCATTGGTCGGTCAGCCGTGCTTATGTCCTTCCTACCAGCCTGTGCAGAGTTGGTCGGCTGCGCCTCTTTTCTTTGACCTGTCCTATGGGGAGGCCGCTCTGATGGGCAGTGTCATGGCAGCAGTATCTCCTGCGGTTTTTGTTCCGCGCATGGTGGACTTGATTGAAAATAAAGTTGGCCATCAGAAGAAAATTCCCCAAATGATACTGGCGGGGGCCTCATTTGACGATGTGGTGGTGATTGTCCTGTTTACGGCCTTCCTTAGCCTGGTTCAGAAGGGGGATTTCCAAGTCCTATCCCTGGTCAATATTCCACTGACTATTCTGACCAGTATGCTAGTGGGGGTCTTGGCAGGCTTAGCCTTTGCCAGGTTCTTGAAAACAATTCGCCAGTCTGACAGCCTTCCTCCTATCTACCAATACCTCTTGCTCTTTAGCTTGTCCTTCTTGTTGGCGACGATTGAGGCCCGCTATGCCAATCAGTTTCCATTCTCAGGCTTGTTGGCTATTCTGGTGGCGACCATGGTGGTCAATCGTCAGGCCTTGCCGGTTGAGGTTGCAGGGTTTGCTGGTTTCTTTAGCCGTTTGTGGGTCATTGGGGAAATTTTCCTCTTTGTCTTGGTCGGGTCCATCGTGGATATTTCCTACGTTGCAGTGGCTGGTTTGCCAGCGCTGGGCTTGATTGCTCTGACCCTGGTCATCCGCTCCCTGGCTGTCTGGCTTAGCGTCAGTGGCAATGGCTTTAGTAAGCGGGAAAAGCTGTTCTGTGTTATTGCCTATCTGCCCAAGGCAACTGTTCAGGCGGCTATCGGTGGTATTCCCCTGGCGGCCGGTCTGGCTAGTGGGCAATTGATTTTATCTGTGGCTGTTTTGGGGATTCTAGTCACCGCACCTCTAGGGGCTATCCTGCTGGACCGATTTGGCAAAGAATTACTAGAAAAATAGCCGTAAGTAGAAAAACGCACTATGGATAAAAAGAGTCAGTTTTTAGATGAGGGAGTAGCAGTTAAACACCTGTTATTCCCTTTTTTCTAGGGAATTTTGGTATAATACTTATAAGAATACCCAAAGGAGTCTTGTTTGCAAGGAAGAATTATTAAGGCCTTGGCTGGTTTTTACTATGTCGAGGCGGATGGACAGATTTATCAGACCCGAGCGCGGGGAAATTTTCGCAAGAAAGGCCAGACGCCCTACGTTGGAGATTTTGTGGACTTTTCGGCTGAGGAGCAGTCGGAGGGCTACATTTTAAAAATCCATGAGCGCAAGAATAGCTTGGTGCGGCCACCCATTGTCAATATTGACCAAGCGGTCGTGATTATGTCGGCCAAGGAGCCGGATTTTAATACCAATCTCTTAGACCGTTTTTTGGTGCTCTTGGAGCAAAAGGAGATGGAGCCGATTGTTTACATTTCCAAGATGGATTTACTGGAGGACCATGCGGAAATGGATGCCTTCAAGGCCATCTATGAAAAAATTGGCTATCCCTTCATTTACAGCTTGGAGGAGCTGACGCCGCTCTTGACCGACAAGGTCACGGTCTTTATGGGTCAGACAGGTGTGGGCAAGTCGACCTTGCTCAATCGCCTTGCGCCAGATTTGGCCTTAGAAACGGGGGCGATTTCAGACAGCCTTGGTCGCGGTCGCCATACGACACGTGCGGTCAGTTTTTACAATGTATTCGGCGGGAAAATTGCGGATACACCGGGCTTTTCATCCTTGGACTACGAGGTCAAGGAGGCAGAGGCTCTGACGGATTGTTTCCCAGAAATTGCGGAGGCCAGTCAGGCTTGCAAGTTCAGAACTTGTACTCATACTCACGAGCCGGACTGTGCAGTCAAGGCTGCGGTAGAAAGCTCTGCCATTTCCCAAAGTCGCTTTGACAATTACCTGCAATTTTTGAGCGAAATCCAAAATCAGCGCGAAACCTATAGCAAAGTTAGTAAGAAATTCAAATAGAAAGTTGGTTCCTATGTCACATTACAAGATTGCGCCATCTATCTTGGCGGCAGATTATGCAAATTTTCAATCAGAACTGGAGCGCCTAGAGGCGGTTGGTGTTGAATATGTCCACATCGACGTCATGGACGGTCATTTTGTGCCCAATATCAGTTTCGGTGCCGACGTGGTGGCTGCCATGCGTCCCCATAGCAAACTGGTCTTTGACTGCCATTTGATGGTGTCCAATCCAGAAAATCATATCGAAACCTTTGCCCGTGCGGGTGCGGACATTTTAACCATTCACGCTGAGGCGACCCTACATCTGCATGGAACCTTACAGAAAATCCATGCGGCGGGTATGAAGGTTGGCGTGGTTATCAATCCGGGTACGCCTTTGGTGACCATTGAGCCTGTGCTCAATTTGGTAGACCAAGTGCTCCTGATGACAGTCAATCCGGGCTTCGGCGGACAGGCCTACATTCCAGAGGTGGCTGAAAAGATTGCAGCCTTGGTGGAAATGCGCAAGGCTAAGGGATTGGATTTTGACATCGAGGTCGACGGTGGTATTGACGATAAGACCATTCATTCTGCCAAGGACGCAGGCGCTAACGTCTTTGTGGCTGGCTCCTTCCTCTTCAAGGGTGACTTGGAGGCCAATGTTGCCAAGTTGAGAGCTGCTCTTCGTGATTAGGGCCGCAGTCGTCGCTGGTGGACAGTTTGACAGCTTGCCTGCGCCTGGGGACCTATATGTGGGGGTAGATGCGGGTTGTTTACGGCTTTTGGAAAATGACCTTCCTCTTGATATGGCAGTTGGCGATTTTGACTCGGTCAGTCCAGCGGATTTATCGCGGATTGAGGAAAGAGCAGAGCTGGTTATCAAGGCCCCAGCTGAGAAGGATGATACGGACTTGGAATTGGCGCTCAAGGAGATTTTCAAGCGGCATCAAACGGTACAGGTTCAGATTTACGCAGCCTTTGGCGGTCGAATGGACCATGCCATGACCAATTTGTTTCTGGCAGCAGAACCTGATTTGGCGCCATTTATGGAGCATATCGAGCTAGTGGACCAGCAGAATGTCATTCGTTTTCGGCCGGCTGGACAGCACAGGATTTCACCGATTGCGGGTATGACCTATATTTCCTTCATGCCGTCCGACGGCAGTCGCTTGACCATCAAACATGCCAAGTATCCCTTGGAAGACGAAAATTATTTTTACAAAAAATGCTACGCCTCTAACGAATTTATAGGTAGGGACATGGACATCAGTCTGGACACAGGCTATGTGGTCCTGATTTACAGCAAGGATAAGGATTAGATGGAAATACTACAAATCATCTTGCTGCTTTTGGTGGTGGTCGGTTTGGTCTTTCTCTATGGAAAATGGCAGAGCTTGTCTCTGATGTTACAAGACCAGGCCGAGGACACTGCTGACCAATTGTCGGACCAGTTGACCTATCAATTGGAATCAACCAGTCTCAAGCAGCAACAGGTTCTCAGCCGTGAAGTCAATGAACTCCGGCGTGAACTCTATCAACAATTAACAGACATTCGGCAGGATATTCACCACAGTCTCCTGCAAAATCGTGATGCCACTGACCAGCGCCTCCAAGCTATTCAGGAGTCCAACGAAAAACGCTTGGAAGAGATGCGCCAGACGGTGGAAGAAAAATTAGAGAAAACCCTGCAAACTCGCCTGCAAGCCTCATTTGAAACAGTGTCCAAGCAGTTGGAATCTGTCAATCGTGGATTGGGTGAGATGCAGACAGTGGCGCGTGATGTTGGTAGCCTCAATAAGGTTTTGTCCGGAACCAAGTCGCGAGGCATCATGGGTGAGCTCCAGCTGGGACAGATTATCGAGGATATTTTGACGCCCAGCCAGTACGAGAGGGAATTTGCGACGGTTAAGGGTTCCGGAGAGCGGGTCGAATATGCTGTCAAGTTGCCGGGGCAATCAGCAGAGGATTATGTCTACCTGCCCATTGACTCCAAGTTTCCCCTGGCGGATTATTACCGTTTGGAAGATGCTTATGAAACCGGCGACAGGGACCAAATTGACTTTCATCGCAAGCAACTGTTGGCGGCTATCAAGCGCTTTGCCAAGGATATTCAGAGCAAGTATCTGAACCCGCCTGAAACGACCAATTTTGGTGTGCTCTTTTTGCCAACCGAGGGGCTCTATGCGGAAGTGGTCCGCAATCCCATTTTCTTTGATGACCTGCGCCGGCAGGAAAACATTGTAGTGGCAGGTCCGACGACCCTATCTGCCTTGCTCAATTCCCTGTCCGTCGGCTTTAAGACCCTCAATATTCAGCGGTCGGCCGACGACATCAGCAAGGTCTTAGGCAATGTCAAGCTGGAATTTGGCAAGTTCAGCGATCTATTAATCAAGGCCCAGCGCCAGATTAACCAAGCTAGCTCCAATATTGACAAGCTCCTGACGACACGGACGTCAGCCATTGAGCGGACCCTGCGCACCATTGAACTCTACGAAGACGACCAGACCAAGGGTCTGCTCGGCATTTCTCCATTAGAAGAGGATTTAGATGAAAATTAACCAAATGAAAGTAGATGAGTTCTTCGAAGGATTTTATCTGATCAAGTCATCCGATGTTCGTCAGACCAGAGCTGGCAAGGATTATCTAGCCCTGACTTTCCAAGACGATACGGGCGAAATTGATGGCAAGGTTTGGGATGCCCAACCGGGAAAAATCAAGGATTTTGTGGCTGGAGTGGTCGTTCATGTCCAAGGACGCCGCGAGGTTTACAATAATACGCCTCAGGTCAATCAGTTGGTGATCCGTTTGCCGAAAGCTGGCGAGCCAAATGATCCAGCGGATTTCAAGGAAAAACCGCCTGTTGATGTCAAGGACACCAAGGACTACCTGAGTCAGATGATTTTCCAGATTGAAAATGCGACTTGGCAGCGCATCGTTCGGGCTCTCTACAGCAAGTACGAAAAGGAATTTTATTCCTATCCAGCGGCCAAGACCAATCACCATGCCTTTTACTCCGGTTTGTCTTTCCACACGGCGACCATGGTTCGTCTGGCGGACAAGATTGGCGATGTCTATCCGCAGCTCAACAAGAGCCTGCTCTTTGCCGGGATTATGTTGCACGACTTAGCCAAGGTCATTGAATTGACAGGTCCAGACAATACGGGCTATACTGTTCGGGGCAATTTGATTGGGCACATTTCCTTGATTGATGAAGAAATTACCAAGGTTCTGATGGAATTGGGCATTGATGATAGTCTGGAAGAAGTAACCGTTCTCCGCCATGTTATTCTCAGCCACCATGGTTTGCTGGAATATGGTAGCCCAGTTCGTCCGCAAATCATGGAGGCAGAAATTCTCCACATGATTGACAACATTGATGCGGAAATGATGATGATGCTGACGGCTCTGGAAAAGGTGGGACCGGGCGAGATGACCAGCCGTATCTTTGCCATGGACAATCGCGCCTTCTACAAACCGGATATTGACCAATGAAGATGAAAACCAAATTGATTGCGTGCCAGCCCATCACCAAGGGCTGGTCTGCTGACCAAAAGTTTCTGGCTGTGGATGAACATGGTCAGAAATTTTTATTACGGATTGCGCTTGTGGAAAAGTTGGCCGATAAGCAGGCTGAATTTGCCCTACTCAAAATCTTGTTTGAGAGGAATTTGCCAGTGCAAAAAACAGTCGAATTGACTTATGATGGTCAGTCAGTCTACCAGATTTTTGAGTGGATTGAGGGGGAGGATTTGAGACAAGCGGCTCCGAATTTGTTGGATGAAACTCTCTATGAGCTAGGTTGCCAAGCGGGGAAGCTATTAAAAGTCCTTCATCAAATCCCAATTGACCAGACTAGCTTGAATTGGGAGAGCTATTATCAGGCTAAAATTGACAAAAAGACTGCGGCTTACCAGACTGCTAGCCATGCTTATGAGCAGGGGCAGGCTATGTTGGAGTTCATCGAGCGCAGTCGTCACTTGGTAGGGGGTCGTCCGATTGCTTATCACCACGGGGATTTCCATGATGGGAATATGTTGGTGGGCCAGGATGGTCAGCTTTACCTGCTGGATTTTGATCGTTTTGACAAGGGCGATCCTTGGGAGGAGTTCAATCGACTGATATTTACAGTGGAAACTTCTCCAGCTTTGGCTCGAGGGATGCTGGATGCCTATTTTGAAGAGACTATTCCAGAAGAATTTTGGCAGCTGCTGGCCCTTTATCTGACGGTCAATAGCATTGGAGCCTTGGTCTGGGCGGAAGAGGTGAATCCAGACCAGATTTCTCTGATGAAAACGCAGGCTAAACAGCTTTTTGATTGGTATCAGGGCTATAAGGAGGTCATTCCCTCCTGGTATCTAGGTAAAAATAGATAAAAAACGAAAAAAGCGGACTTTCTTGATAGAAAAAGTTCGCTTTTTGTGTGTTGGTGTGGTATAATGAAAAAAAGTGAAAGAGGAAATCGTTATGAAATTAAGAAGAAGTGAACGGATGGTGGTTATTTCCAATTACCTGATTAACCACCCCTATGAATTAACCAGTTTGAATACCTTTGCGGAAAAGTACGAATCAGCCAAGTCTTCGATTTCAGAGGACATTGCCATTATCAAAAAAGCTTTTGAAGAGAGCTCTATCGGACATATCGAGACCATTACGGGTGCTAGTGGGGGTGTTGTCTTTACGCCGTCTATTTCTAAGGAAGAGTCGATTGAGATTGCCCAGAGTCTTCGCAATCAGATGGCGGAAAGTAGCCGTATCCTGCCTGGTGGCTATATTTATTCGTCGGATTTGCTGTCGACGCCCCATGTATTAAAAAATGTTGGCCGCATTATCGCGGATGCCTTTAAGGCAGAGAAGATTGATGCTGTTATGACCGTGGCGACCAAGGGGGTTCCTTTGGCCAATGCCGTTGCCAACGTCCTCAATGTTCCCTTTGTTATCGTTCGTCGGGACTTGAAAATTACTGAAGGTTCGACCGTTTCGGTCAACTATGTGTCGGGTTCTAGCGACCGGATCGAGAAGATGTTCCTCTCTAAGCGCAGTCTCAAGGCCGGTAGCCGGGTGCTCATTGTCGATGACTTTTTGAAAAATGGTGGCACTATCAACGGTATGATTAGCCTCTTGACAGAGTTTGACTCGACCTTGGTCGGTGTAGCAGTTTTTGCGGAAAATCAAAAAGGCGACCGCAGTGTGGCTAACTACAAGTCTCTGCTAGCCGTGACCGATATCAATGTCAAAGAAAACCGAGTGGACGTTGAGTTGGGAAATATTTTTGATAGCAAGTAATAATCCGTCTCAAGACCGATGGAGAGATGGAAAATTTGGGGTATACTAATACCAATCCTAAATATTTTTCATAATCTCCTTAAAAAGCACTGGCCGTGATGGTCAGTGCTTTTGTGCTGAATTAAGAAAGGAAATTCAAAATCTCTTCTTCCGTCATGCTAGAGTCGCAACGAACTTGGACACCGTCTGCTTTGGCGACGAGGAGACCTGGTACAGTTGGGACACCGTAGTGGTCACGAAGGTTTTGAAGAGCTGGGCTCATCTGGCTAGAGTCCAGGAAGTTGACGGTCAGCTGATTTTCCTGAGCGACCTTGTGGAGTTTCGGTACAAAGCGATTGCAGTAGGGGCAGGTGGCGCGACCGATGAAGAGAATGTCCCCCTCTTTATCTGCCAAGAGCTTTTCAGCCTCTTGCACAGTAACAGTTGTAAAATCTTCGATGTAAGTTTGGAAATCCATAATGTTCCCCCCTTTTTTTCTTACATTATAGAAGAATTTAGCAAGAATTACAAAAGTCTGCTACGTTGGGAGCTTTATCTTCTGTAGTTATTGCTCTTGTCCCGTGTTTGTAACTCCTGAACCGTCTTCTAATTCTTGAGGTCACTGGCCTCCTAGAGCGTCGGACAGGGTGGGGAAAAATAGAGGGCGCAGAATTAGCGTAAGTAGAACCATATAAGAGGGGGGATAGTTTGCCTTTTTTGGCAAATGTGCTACAATGTAACACAAAAGAGGGAAAAGCATGGGTACAGTGACAGTTCGATTGAACCAAGAAGAGGAAACTTTTTTCAAAAGTTACGCGCAGTTGACAGGCCAAAGCCTCTCGAGTTTATTTAAGAAGGCGCTGGAGCGGACTATAGAAGATGAGTTTGATTTAAAAATCTACCACCAAGCCTATAAGGAGTACCAAGACGACCCTGAAACCATTTCGCACGCTGACTTCAAGAAAGAGCTAGGTTTTTAACATGTACCGTATTGACTATTCCAAAAGAGCACAGCGTCAGATTCGTAAAATGGATAAGCAGGTACAGAGGTTACTATTTGCCTGGATTGACAAACATCTGGACGGTACAGAAAATCCTAGGCAGCATGGCAAGGGCTTGACAGATAAGCGAGCTAATGAATGGGGCTATCGTATCGGAGATTACAGACTGATTTACGATATTCAAGAGGATAAGATGGTTATTCTAGCCCTTGAGTTTGGATACCGGAAAGATGTTTATTAGGCTGGTTTGACCAGTCTTTATTGTTTTCCTTGCTTGGTAGATATTTTGAAGAAAAACTAAAAAATAAATGTTTTTCAGGCATATTATATGTTCCCATTTGCTTGGAAAAGAGTTTTACTTTAAAAAATCCTCTTTTTAGGGTATAATGGTCAAAGAAAGTCAAAGAAAGAGGCGATTCCATGGCGATGAAAAATACATCAGACTATATCGAAGAGCATATCAAGGCTATCTTGGAGCAGGTCAATGTGGCGGAACTCCGTCGGAGTGAATTGGCTAGTCGGTTTGAGGTCGTGCCCAGTCAGATAAACTATGTCATTAAGACACGGTTTACAGCCAGTCGGGGTTATATTGTGGAAAGTAAACGCGGTGGCGGAGGCTATATTCGAATTGGCCGCATTACCTTTTCGGACAAGCATGAATTGGTTCGTGATTTGTTAAATAATATGGGCGACCAGTTGTCTGCGACCGTTTATAATGATATTTTACAGCTCTTGTTTGATGAGAAATTGATGACAGAGCGCGAGGGCAATTTGTTTCTTGCGACGGGTACAGATGAGGTGCTCGGCAAGGAAGCAGCAGGTATCCGGGCCCGCATGATGCGTCAGATTTTACGCCGTTTAGATAGGAAAGAGGATTAGGGGAATGAATATTTCAAAGGGATTGAAACGGGTCTTTGAGGATGCCCAGCTGATTGCCCAACGTTATAGTAGTGATTTGTTGGAGACCTGGCATGTGCTCTTGGCCTTTGTTATCAACCAAGATACAGTGGCTGGAGCGGTCCTGGCAGATTATCCACCTAGTGTGGCAGACTATGAGCATGCTACCTTTGTCGTGACCGAAAAAGTCTATCAGGAGGACATAGAGTCCTTCAAGATTTTGCCGTCGTCCAAGCGTTTGGATGAGAAGGCAGCCAATGCCAAAACCATTGCGCAGGCCGTCAAGGCTAAGGAAGTAGGAACAGAGCATCTTTTCCTAGCCATGCTTTTGGACAAGAAAACAGTGGCCAGTCAGATTTTGGACAAGGTTGGTTTTCACCATGAAGACTCGGATGATAAGATTCGCCTGCTAGATTTGCGGAAAAATCTTGAGACCCGTGCAGGCTTCAACAAGGAAGATCTTAAGGCCATTCGTCTGGCCTTGAAGGGGCGCAAGGCTCCTCAACAGACCATGGGGCAGATGATGGGTGGCGGTATGCCTCAGCCCCAGACAGGTGGTTTGGAAGATTACACCCGTGACTTGACTGCCTTGGCTCGTGAAGGCAAGATGGAGCCTGTTATCGGTCGTGATACTGAGATTTCGCGTATGGTGCAGATTTTATCGCGCAAGACCAAGAATAATCCTGTCTTGGTCGGTGATGCGGGTGTCGGGAAAACAGCCCTGGCCCTGGGACTTGCTCAGCGTATAGCGTCGGGAGATGTTCCGCCTAGTCTGGCTAAGATGCGGGTCTTGGAGCTGGATTTGATGAGTGTGGTTTCTGGGACCCGTTTCCGTGGGGATTTTGAGGAGCGGATGAACAATATCATAAACGACATCGAAGAAGATGGTCAGGTGATTCTTTTCATTGATGAGCTTCATACTATTATGGGCTCTGGTTCTGGGATTGATTCGACCATGGATGCGGCCAATATCCTCAAGCCTGCTCTGGCGCGTGGCACTCTGCGGACGCTTGGTGCGACGACCCAGTCGGAATATCAGAAACATATCGAAAAGGATGCTGCTCTGGTTCGCCGTTTTGCCAAGGTCATCATCGAAGAACCAACAGTGGCGGACAGCATTGCCATTTTGGCAGGTCTCAAAGGGACTTTTGAAAAATACCACAGGGTCCAAATCACAGATAGTGCTGTCGAGACGGCCGTGACCTATGCCAAGCGGTATTTGACCAGCAAACGCCTGCCGGATTCAGCAATTGACTTACTAGACGAATCAGCGGCAAGGGTGCAGAACCGTGTCAAGGGTCAGCCAGTTGCGACAGGCTTGACAGTCCTTGACCAGGCCCTCATGGCTGGCAAATACAAAACGGTCAGCAAGCTCCTCCTGGCTGAGAAAGAGGCTGTTAAAGCCGGCCAAGGTTACGACTTAGAAGTGACGGAGGCAGATATTTTGGAGACCCTCAGTCGCCTGTCGGGTATTCCAGTGCAGAAACTCAGCCAGACAGATGCCAAGAAATACCTGAACCTGGAAGCAGAACTCCACAAGCGGGTCATCGGTCAGGACCAGGCCATCTCAGCCGTCAGCAGAGCCATTCGACGCAATCAGTCTGGCATTCGGACCGGTCGCCGTCCAATCGGTTCCTTTATGTTCCTGGGGCCAACAGGTGTCGGCAAGACCGAGCTGGCTAAGGCCCTGGCAGAAGTCCTCTTTGATGATGAGTCGGCACTAATCCGCTTTGATATGTCCGAGTATATGGAGAAATTTGCGGCCAGCCGCCTCAACGGTGCGCCTCCAGGCTATGTTGGCTATGAAGAGGGTGGCGAGTTGACGGAAAAAGTCCGCAACAAGCCTTACTCTGTCCTTCTCTTTGACGAGGTTGAAAAGGCCCACCCAGATATTTTCAATATCCTCCTCCAGGTCTTGGACGACGGTGTCTTGACAGACAACAAGGGGCGTAAGGTAGATTTCTCTAATACGATTATTATCATGACCTCCAACCTTGGGGCAGCTGCCCTGAGGGACGATAAGACGGTTGGTTTTGGTGCCCTTGATTTGTCCAAGAGCCAGGAGCATGTGGAAAAACGGATTTTCGAGGAATTGAAAAAGGCCTACCGCCCAGAGTTTATCAACCGTATTGATGAAAAGGTTGTATTCCACAGTCTATCTGAAGCGGATATGCAGGATATTGTCAAGGTCATGGTGCAGCCGCTGATGGCCATCACGGCCGAGCGTGGTCTGACCCTCAAGTTGCAACCGTCTGCTCTCAAACTCCTAGCGACAGAAGGCTACGATCCAGAAATGGGTGCCCGTCCGCTCCGCCGTCTCTTGCAGACCAAGCTGGAAGATTCATTGGCAGAAATGCTCTTGCGTGGTGACCTGGTTGGCGGTCAAACCCTTAAAGTGGGCGTCAAAGCTGGCCAATTGAAATTTGACATAGTGTAAGAAGAAAAGGGAGAACGCATTCGCCATTTTCCTAAAATATAAAATGTAAATAGGTATCTTATGAAAAAAACTGTTGCTGTTATTTTTGGGACCTTTGCGCCTATGCACAAGGGTCACATTGACCTGATCCAGCGGGCCAAGCGAGCCTGTGACCGAGCGGTGGTCATCGTATCTGGTTATGAAAATGACCGTGGGGACAAGATTGGCCTGGGTCTGCAAAAGCGTTTTCGCTATATTCGTGAAACTTTTAATGACGAGTCCTTGATTTCGGTTTATAAGCTAGACGAAACAGGCATGCCTCCTTATCCAGAAGGTTGGACGCCCTGGCTAGAGGCCTTGCAACAGCTGGTGCAGGCTGGCGAAGACGAGGAATTGGTCTTCTATGTTTCTGAAAAAGAATACTCTGCGGAGCTGGAAGAGCGTGGCTTCGGAGCATCTTTCACCGAGCGTAATTTCGGTATTTCGGCTACCCTGATTCGGGAAAATCCAGCCAAGCACTGGAACCTGATTGCCAAGCCCTTCAGACGGCATTTTTCAAAAAATGTCTTGGTGGTTGGTTCGGCCTCAAACGGCAAGACTACCCTGGTCAAGGATTTGGGACGCTATTATTCCTGTCCTGTCTCCCTAGAGTACGCCCGCTATTACCAAAAGCGCTACAATGTTCGTGACGATGAGTTGACAGGCAAGGATTACAATTACTTGCTGACGGGCCAGTATCGCCAGACCTCTGACTTGATTGACTCAGACACCAATCGTGGGCTGGTCATTGCGGATACCAATGCGACTGTGACCGAGGCCTACTATAACTATTATATCGGCGAAAGCTCCAGCTCCTTCCATTCCCTTTGTGCTGACACGGTCAAGAATGAAAAGTGGGACTTGATTATCTTTGTCCTGCCGACAGGTAACTATGTGGACGACGGTTTTCGGGACATGTCTATGGCCGACCAGGAAGTTCGCCATGCTTTTACGGAGTTATTGAAAAAATTAGTGGCAAAAAATCACCCAGATGCGCATTTGGCCTTTATCGGTGGGTCCTATCTGGAAAACTATCAAAAATCCATTGATCTGATTGATGCCATCTATCAGGAATTTTAGGAGAAAAGAGGAGATATGGAAAAAGTAAAACAGATGCTGACTGGCTGGGTGGAGGGCATCCGAAATGTCCCTGCCACCTTTGCGAAATTAGGACAGGCAGCCAAGGAATTAGGATTTTTCGGGCTCTTGAAGGCAGACTTTGCGGATATGTTTTTGGGACGGACAGCCTTTCAGTGGCTCTATCTCATCGGCCTATCCAGTGTGCCGCTGATTTTAGAGTTTACCAGCGGTAGCGACAAACACGACTGGATGGGGCTCTTTGCCTCCTGGACAGGGATTGTTTGCGTCATTATGGTAGCAGATGGCCGGGCTAGTAACTATGTTTTTGGTTTTATCAACAGTCTGATTTACTTTGTGCTTTCCTATAATAGTGCCTTTTATGGGGAAGTGATGACAGCTGTTTTCTTCTTGGTCATGCAGCCTATTGGCCTTTATACTTGGTTGGCTGCCCGTGTCAATGAAACCGAGGATGAGACGCCTGAAATCAGCGAATTTGAAACCCGCAGTCTGTCTTTCTTTGGCTGGGTCAAATGGCTGAGCTTCACGGCTCTTGTCTGGGGGATTTTTGGTCTTCTCTACCAATCTATCGGATCTGCCAGACCCTTCCGAGATTCTGTGACAGACGGAACCAACTGGACAGGGCAATTTCTCATGACTTATCTTTACAGGGAACAGTGGCTCTTCTGGATTGCGACCAACCTCTTTTCTATCTACCTCTGGTGGGGAAATTCCATCCACATGCAGGCCATGTACTGGGTCTACGCTCTCAATAGTGTCGTCGGCTGGTACCAATGGTCCAAGGCTATGAAAAAGGGATAGGAAATTAAAAACGTAAATACAAAAACAACCTCCGAGTTAGCATTCGGAGGTTTTACTATTGCTACCACCCATAATTTGGCTCTTCACAGGTCATCAGGGCTTGGAATAGTTCTTCGGGCGTAGTGACTTTCAGCCCACCGTATCTAGGGTCCTGGACATTGGGAGAGGGGGCGAGGTAGTAGAGCTGCTCAATATCCTTCCCGTCTTCTGTGGTCAGATAGCCAATACCAATGACGTTGTGCTCCCCTTTTTACTAGGATACATCACAGCGGAGTCAAAAGTATAGTACATAGGGTAGCCAGCATCAATATTTTCCCTGACCCTCTGCTTAAACAAGGCTATCTCTTGTCCAGCTGGATTAGGGTCCGTCACCGTCGCCAGCCGATAGCCAGCCTGACCATCTGTGGGATATTCATAGCCGAAAAGATGTTTGTTGAGGATGCGAATGGCGTCACTATTATGGGTGCCAAAAGGCTCGTAGGTTCTCATTTCAAACGCCAACTGCTTCTGCCCAACATGGACGCCCTGACTAGATAGCATCATACTGACAGTCGTCGGAGCGCAGTAGTTCCAGACAGTTTGGATTTGCGGTTGGACACTCAGCTGTTTTTTGATTTGCTTGGATGCCGGCTTCACCTGCTCTGGTTCGAAACTCGGTGTGGTCTCATTTGGTTCATTTTCTTGGGTAATGGCAGAGCTACTGGAGTTTGAAGAGCTAGGGTTTTTAGTCTGTTCTCCACTTGTTTTGACAACAGAGCTACTTGTCACCTTTACTTCAGGGGAGGTCTGCTCCTGCCGAGGGATAAGCAGAAAAAGCTGGTAGAGGCAAGAATGAGAGCTAAAGAAGACAGACAGAGACTGATAAGAATAGCTTTTGATTTCATAGCCACCTCCTGGAGGATTTTGTAAATCATTTCATAATATTAGCATATTATAATTATATGTATTTAGCAAGAACTATCCATAAAAAATGGCTGAGGCATGCCCAACCATTTCCTTATATTTTATTTAGTAACATGTCTTTTGCGGAGATGACAAAGGAGACCAGCTGGAACTGATCTCCTTTTGTTTATTTAACTTGTTTTGCCTGATAGGCAGCGCGTGCTTGGTCGAAGAGTTCTTGGACTTCTTCGATGGTTTCGGCACGGGATACGGCGCCACGGATCTTGGCAGCACCTGCTGAGCCACGGAGATAGTGGGGAGCTAGGCCACGGAATTCGCGGACGGCAATGCTTTCGCCCTTGAGATTGGTCAATCGGGTTAGGTGGTCAAAGGCGACATTGAGCTTGTCCTCAAAGGATAGGTCGGGTAGGATTTCACCCGTTTCCAGATAGTGGTTAATCTGGTTGAAGATGTAGGGATTTCCCATTGCGGTCCGGCCGACCATGACAGCGTCAGCCCCAACTTCCTCGATACGCTGACGGGCGTCTTCCACATTTCGGATGTCGCCGTTTGCGATAAATGGAATCTTGGTCAGGCTGCCAGCTACTTTGGTCAAGGTCTCTAGGTCAACGGTTCCTGTGTACATCTGCTCGCGGGTCCGTCCGTGCATGGCCAGGGCAGCTACACCGCCACTTTCTGCGGCCAGGGCATTTTCGACCGCTAGGTCGGTATTGTTCCAACCCGTCCGCATCTTAACGGTCAGGGGAATATCGAGGACCGAGGTTACTTCCTTGATGATGTGGTAAATCTTGTCAGGGTCTTTGAGCCACTTGGCACCTGCCTCGTTCTTGATGACCTTGTTGACAGGGCAGCCCATGTTAATATCTACGATATTGGCCTTGGTGTTTTTCTGAATGAAGTCAGCTGCACGTTTGAGGCCCTCAGCCTCGCCACCGAAGAGCTGGATAGACATAGGGTATTCGTTATCGTCTATATGGAGCATGTGGAGGGTCTTCTCGTTGTTGTAGAGAAGGCCTTTTTCAGAAATCATTTCCATAACCACCAGACCTGCACCCATTTCTTTGGCAATGGTGCGGAAGGCCGAGTTGGTCACGCCAGCCATTGGGGCCAGCACGCAGCGATTGGGGATTTCCACATCACCAATCATGAAAGGAGTGTTGAGATTAGCCATTGATGAGTTCCTCCAAATCGTTTTCGTCAAAGTGGTAATGGGTCTGGCAGAATTGACAGGTGATGTCCACGCCCTTGTCCTCGTCTTTCATCTCTTGCAGGTCCGCTTTTGGCAGACTGGCCAGAGCATCGAGGAAGCGGTCCTTAGAGCAGTCGCAGACAAAACCGATTTCTTCTTCTGATAGGCGTTTGAAGTCGTCGTCGCCATAAATGGCGGATAGCAGAGCTTCTATATGGTTTTCAGAAGCCAGTAAGCTCGAAATGGCAGGCATTTCTTGGATGCGTTTTTCGAAACGGGCAATTTCAGCCTCGGTCGCACCTGGTAAAACTTGCAGCAAGAAGCCACCAGCTACCTTGACAGTTTCATCTTCATTCAGGAGGACATTGAGTCCCACTGCAGACGGTGTTTGCTGGCTATCCGTCAGGAAGTAGGCAAAGTCTTCACCGATTTCACCAGAGATCAAGGGGGTCATGGAGTTGTAAGGGCGACCTGTTCCGTAGTCTGTGATAACTAGGAATTGGCCTGTTCCTACAAGTGGTCCAACAATAACTTCTCCAGTTGAGCCACGCTTATAGTCGAGATTCGGGTTTTGGATGTAGCCCTTGACCTGACCTTTGGTATTGGCAACGGCGATGATGGCCTTAGATGATCCGTTTGCCAAAATTTTCAAGGTGATTTTTGTGTCTCCCTTTTCATTAGCAGCTAATATTTGGCTTGCAATTAAGGTTCTTCCAAGTGCAACTGTTGAGGATGGCCAAGTGCCATGTTTTTCCTGAGCGGTCCGAACTGTTTCAGTACTGTCCAATACATAGGCACGGAAATGCCCGCTCTTTGATAGTGTTTTAATAATTTTATCCATAAGGATTATTATAGCACAAGTGGGGAAAATGGGGAAAGGGAGAGGTTTTGAGAAGGTTATTTATAAGATAGCCACTCAACGCCAGATTTTTCAGCTTCTTCTAACATAAGCTCATCAGGAAGTTGGTCGGAAATAATAGCCTTGTACTGTGAAAGATTGTTGATTTTGAAGAATCCTGTCTGGTGAAATTTGGAACTATCTATGAGAAGGATGGTTTCTTTTGCACGATCAATGACGCTTTTCTTAGCCAAGGCTTGACTGAAAGATGCTTCATAAACAAACTCTTTATCTATACCACGCGCGGAGCAGAAAGCCAAGTCAACACTGAAGTGATCTAGCAAAGTATTTTCGATGGCATGATTCACAACAGAAGCAGAGTGATGTTTAATTTCCCCACCAGTAATGAAGATTTTCATTGTTGGATTAGCAAATTCTGACAAACGTTGAGCAGTGTTCAGTCCATTTGTAAAAATAATTAAATTATCAATTTTTGTGAGGAAGTTACAGAGTTCGTAAACAGTGGTGCTAGAATCCAGATAGATACACATGCCTGGGCCTATAAAATCTTTTGCCATATCCGCAATCATTTTTTTAGCTAGTCTATTTTCTGATTCTCGAATGGTGTGAGATAGTTCAATCGTGTTGAAGGAATTTAAGATGACCTCTCCATGCTGTCGTTTAAGAAAACCTTGCTGTTCAAGGAAAATCAAATCACGACGTAAAGTTGATACACTGGAATAGGTCGATTTCTCCAATTCTTTTACCCCTATACGTTTTTTAACTTGTAAGATAGCCTTGATTTCTTGGATTCGCTGTTCTTTGCTCATGGGAGAACCTCCTTTTTTGTTATATTATACATAAAAAACCAATATTTTTGAACAATATTTCAATATATTTTTGAAAAAATGACCATTTTCCAACTTTCTGTTCAAGTATTGAAACGAAGTGTTCAGGAATCTATAATAAAAAATGTAAGCGATAACATTCTAGGAGGAAGACCTATGGAATCTGTTTTAGCAATTGATCTAGGAGCTACCTCGGGCAGGGGAGTCCTTTACTGGATAGAGGAGGGATTACTGAAGGCAGAGGAATTGAGTAGATTTGAAAATATTCCAATCAAAGAAAGAGGGAATCTCTGCTGGAACAGCCATCAATTAATGGAACATATTGTCCATGCTATTAAGCTAGCCCAAGAGAAAAGTGACCTGCAATCGGTAGGTATAGATACTTGGGGTGTGGATTTTGCTTTATTAGATAGTCAGGGAGAATTGATAGCTCAGCCGGTTCATTATCGTGACAGTCGGACCAATGGAGTGCTAGAAGAAATAGGGAGCTACTCCTCCTTAGAGGAGCTCTACTATAAAACAGGTAACCAAATCATGGAAATCAACACACTATTCCAGTTGATTCGTTTAAAGAACAGGCAACCTGATCAGTACTATAAGGCAGATAGATTAGTGATGGTGTCTGACTATCTGAACTATATGCTTACAGGACAAATAGCCATTGAGAAAACCATTGCTTCTACAATGCAGCTACTCAACCCTTATACCAGAGAATGGAATAAAGAGTTATTAGCTAGTTTTGAAATAGCTGACAATCTATTTCCATCCTTGGTTAAACCCGGAAATATTCTTGGAAGGATACAAAAAAAATGGGGGCTACGTGCTTCCAAAGTCATCAATGTCTGCCAACATGATACGGCAAGTGCTATTGCATCTATTCCAGATGATGGGGATAAGGTACTCTATATTTCATCAGGGACATGGTCTTTAATAGGGACTATTTTAAGCTCCCCTCTAATTAGTAAGGAAAGTTACGACAAAGAATTTACGAATGAATTTGGATTAGATGATAGCATAACCTTCTTGAAGAACTGTACAGGTTTGTGGATTTTTGAAGAATTAAGAAGACAGTTTAAGGAGCAGGGACAAGAATACTCGTTCCAAATGATTACAGAAATGATTGGAAATTGCCAAGAAGATGTTGCTAGGATTGATACAGAAAATCCAGAGTTTGCTAGTGCAGGTAATATGATAGAAAAAATTACCGCCTATGCAAATAGGACCAACCAAGTTCTGCCATCCAGTCCAGCTCACTATTTCAAAATAGCTTATTATGGTTTGGCTGAGAAATACAAGCAAGTGATTTCTGAACTGGAAGATCTGTTAGGTTATTCTTTTGAAAAACTCTATCTACTGGGCGGTGGTTCCAAGTCGAACTATTTCTCACAATTAGTAGCAGATGTTACAGGTAAGACGGTGGTTACTGGTCTGTATG
This sequence comes from Streptococcus sp. A23, assembly GCF_043674155.1. Taxonomy (NCBI): domain Bacteria; kingdom Bacillati; phylum Bacillota; class Bacilli; order Lactobacillales; family Streptococcaceae; genus Streptococcus; species Streptococcus sp. A23. Next base: position 137,005 of record NZ_JBIMJP010000003.1, read on the forward strand.
AAGCAACCTCAATCGGTAATGCCCTCGTTCAATTTAAGGCACTTGGCTATGTTGAAGATATGAAAGAAGCCAAGAAACTTGTAAAAGAGTCTATAACATTTAACCATTTTTATCCAAAGAAGGAGGAAAAAAATGACACTTTATCCTAAAATTGGAATCCGTCCAACTATTGATGGTCGACAGGGCGGTGTAAGGGAATCCTTAGAAGAAAAAACCATGCAAATGGCTCTAGCTGCTAAGGATTTGATTGAGTCCAATTTGCGTTACGCAGACGGAACCCCTGTACAGTGTTTGCTGGCCAGTCGAACCATTGGTGGTCAAGGGGATGCTGGGATTGTCTATGACGAGTTTGCTCGTGACAATGTGGTCGCTACCCTTTCTGTCACACCAAGTTGGTGCTATGGGACAGAAACCATGGATATGGATCCACACACGATTAAAGCTATTTGGGGCTTTAATGGGACAGAGCGGCCTGGAGCAGTTTATCTAGCCGCAGCCATGAGTGGCTACGCTCAAAAGGGTTACCCAGCATTCAAGATTTATGGTCATGATGTTCAGGATCTGGATGACAATAGCATTCCTGCTGATGTAGCTGAAAAAATCTTGCTATTTGCCAAGGGAGCCATTGCTGCTGGTCAGATGAAAGGCAAGTCCTATGTCAACATTGGAGCTTCTTCAATGGGAATTGCGGGTTCTCAGGTTACCACTTCCTTCTTTGAAGACTATCTGGGAATGTTGGTCGAATTTGTGGACATGACTGAGATTCTTCGCCGTATGGAGTTGGAAATCTACGATAAAGAAGAATATGAAAAAGCTCTTGCTTGGATTAAGGAATATTGTAAAGAGGGTGTTGACATCAATGCAGGAAAGGAATTCCCAGAAGTGATTACCAAGTCCAAGGTGATTCCAGCTGACAAGGATTGGGAATTTATTGCCAAGCAAACCTTGATTATCCGTGATATTCTCTTTGGAAATCCTCGCTTGGCAGAGATTGGCTGGGAAGAGGAAGCTCGTGGCAGAAATGCAATTTCAGGTGGTTTCCAAGGCCAACGGCAATGGACTGACTGGCTACCAAATGGTGATTTTGCTGAAGCGATTCTGGCTTCCACTTTTGACTGGAATGGTCCACGTCCTGTGACTGCCTTTGCAACAGAAAATGATACTTTGAATGCGACCGCCATGTTATTTGGAACCCTCCTAACCAATAAGGCTCCAATTTTCTCTGATGTTCGGACTTATTGGAGCCCAGAGGCGGTCAAACGGGTGACAGGTCAAGAGCTAACAGGTAGGGCTAAGGATGGCATCCTCCACCTTATTAACTCAGGAGCTTCAGCCCTTGATGGAAGTGCTGCAGCACGAGATGAAGCTGGTCAGCCGACCATGAAAGAATTTTGGAATATGACGGAGGTGGATGTCAAAGCCTGTCTGGAAGCGACAGACTGGTGTCGAGCTAACTATGAATATTTCCGAGGAGGTGGCTATTCTTCTCACTTCAAAACTCAAGGTGAGTTACCTGTGACCTTGATTCGTGTCAATCTAGTCAAGGGTGTTGGTCCAAGTTTGCAAATTGCAGAAGGCTACACCTGTCCATTGGATGATGAAGTGCACCGTATCTTGGATGAACGGACAGATAAAACCTGGCCAACAACCTGGTTTGCTCCGAATCTTGGAGAACCTGGTTTTGAAACCGTCTATGATGTCATGAACCATTGGGGTTCTAACCACGGTGCCTTTGTTCATGGGCACATTGGTGCAGAAGTTATCACTCTGGCTAGTATGTTGCGAATTCCTGTAGCCCTCCACAATATTCCAAGGGAACGAATTTTCCGTCCAAGCATTTTTGATGGTGTCGGTACTAAGGATTTGGAAGCGGCAGATTTCAAGATGTGTGAGGTTTTAGGACCGCTATATAGTAAATAGAAGGAGAACACTTTATGTTCATGGAAAAAGAAAGAAAGGAACTTATAAAGTACGGCAAAAAGTTAGTTACTGAAGGCTTAACCAAAGGTACTGGTGGGAATCTGAGCGTATTTAACCGTGAAAAAGGTCTAATGGCAATCACTCCATCTGGAATTGATTTCTTTGAAATCAAGGAAGAAGATATTGTCATCATGGACTTGGAAGGACAAGTAGTCGAAGGAGAAAAACTTCCTTCAAGTGAGTGGTATATGCATCTAATTCAATACCAGCAAAGGGAAGATATTGATGCAGTCATTCATGCCCACACAACTTATGGAACTGTTTTGGCAGTACTAAGAGAGCCATTACCAGCTAGCCACTATATGATTGCGGTAGCTGGAAAAGATGTCCGAGTAGCAGAATACGCTACATACGGAACGAAAGAACTAGCCGAAAATGCTGCGGAGGCTATGAAAGACAGACGTGCAGTCTTTCTTGCCAACCACGGTATCTTGGCTGGTGCTCAAGACTTACTAAATGCCTTCAATATCATTGAGGAGGTTGAATACTGTTCTAAAATTTATTGTGTTGCCAAAAGCATGGGAGAACCAGTCATCCTCCCAGATGAAGAAATGGAATTGATGGCTGAAAAATTTAAAACTTACGGACAAAGGAAATAAAAAATGGTTTTAAGACATATACCTAAAAACTTATCTCCTGAATTGCTTAAAGTATTGATGGAAATGGGGCATGGTGATGAAATTGTTTTGGCAGATGCGAATTATCCAGTGGTTTCAAATGCTAAAAGAGTAATCCGTTGTGATGGTTTAGGAATTCCTGAAATCCTGAAGTCTATCTTATACTTGTTTCCTTTGGATACTTACGTGTCTAAATCAATATTTTTCATGGAACCAGAGGATGGGGATGACCTTCCTATTATCTGGGATGAATATATAAATATACTTAGAGATTCAGATGTAAGTGAATATCAAATTGAATATTTGGATCGTATAGATTTTTATTATCAGAGCAAGAATGCTTTTGCAATCGTAGCAACTGGTGAAACTGCACTTTATGGGAATATTATATTAAAAAAAGGTGTAATTAAATAGCAATTTAGAAGTAGGGAGGAATAAAATGACAATATCATTTGTTAGAATTGATGACAGACTTGTACATGGACAAGTTGTGACAACATGGTTAAAAAAATATGATATTGAACAAGTCATTATTGTTAATGACGATATAGTTCAAGATAAAACGAGGCAAACAATCTTAAAACTTTCAGCTCCTACGGGTTTAAAGATCATTTTCTTTAGCATAGATCGGTTTGTCGAAGTTTTAAGTACAGTTCCAATAAATAAAACAACTATGCTTATTTATACTAACCCTCAAGATGTATATAGGTGTGTCGAAGGTGGTTTAGAATTATCTTATCTTAATGTAGGGCAAATGAGTAAGAGAGAGGATAATACCAAGATAACAGGAGGTGTAGCAATTAGTTCTAAGGATAAGGAATATTTTAAAAAATTAGTAGAAAAAGGTATTAGGGTAGAGATTCAAATGGTCCCTAACGATAAAGTGACAATGTTGGAAAAATTTATATAAAATAGGAGGGTACTACAATGTTCATGCAGGCTTTACTGATAACATTGGTTGCTATAGTTGCTACGATTGATTATAACGGGCCGTTATTTATGATTCATCGTCCTTTAGTAACTAGCGCTATGGTAGGTCTTGTACTGGGGGACTTGGTACAAGGAATTATTATTGGCTCAGTATTAGAGCTAACTTGGTTAGGTGTAACGGGAATAGGAGGCTATACTCCACCTGATACAATTTCAGGAGCAATTGTCGGGACAGCTTTTGGTATTATGTCTGGTCAAGGTGTAACGGCAGGTATTGCTATTGCGATTCCAATTGCTGTTGCAACTCAACAGTTAGATGTATTGGCTAAAACGGCTGATATATACTTCGCGAAGAAGGCAGATGCAGATGCTAGAAAGGGAGATTATAGCAAAATTGGTTTTTATCACTATTCTAGTCTCATACTAATTATTTTATTTAAGATAGTTCCTATATTTTTAGCGATTATGTTGGGTGGCGAATATGTAGCAGATTTATTTGCTAAAATTCCTCCAATTATTATGCAAGGTCTAAATTCAGCAGGGGCTTTATTGCCTTCAATTGGTTTTGGTATGTTGCTCAACATGATGCTTAAGAAAAAATTATGGGTATTCTTGCTAGTTGGTTTTGTATGCTCAGTTTATGGAGGGATATCCACTATTGGTATCTCACTTGTCGGAATGATTGTAGCATACTTCTATGATTTAATTCTGAATCAGCAACTTCAATCAGCTAATATAAATGTTACTAATGAGGAGGAACTAGATTTATGAAAAAGATAAAATTAGACAAGCAAGATATTCAGAAGGTATTTCTAAGAAGTTTTATGTATGGAGCTTCTTGGAACTATGAGCGTATGCAGAATCTGGGTTTTCTTTACACTATTTTGCCTGTACTGAAAAAATTATACCCGGATAGTAAGAGTGCTTCGCCAGCTATGCAACGACATTTGGAGTTTTTTAATACTCAACAGAGTGCAGCACCTTTTATATTAGGTGTGACAGCAGCGATGGAAGAACAGGAAGGAAACAGCGGTGCAGATTCAGTTACAGGTATCAAGGTAGGTTTGATGGGACCGTTGGCGGGTCTTGGAGACAGTTTGATATGGTTAACTCTAGTTCCAATTTGCTTTAGTATAGGAGCTTCATACTCAAAAGATGGTAATGTTCTTGGATTGATCTTGGCTCTAGGTATTTTCAATCTAATTAATATTCCTTTGAAGTATTTTGGATTAAACTTTGGATACAAAAAAGGTTCTGAATTAATAACAGCCAATGCTTCCAGAGGAATGCTCGAGCGTATAACCAACATGGCGAGTGCGCTAGGTTTAGTATTGGTTGGTGGATTAATACCACAGATGGTTGGAATTAATTTTGGATTGGAATTTAAACAGGGAGAATTGGTTATTTCAATACAGGAAATTATTACAAAATTGATTCCGGGTTTTATTCCTATGGCTCTAACTTTACTAATGTGCAGATTGATCCGCAAAGGTAAGAATCCTGTCGTTTTAATTTTTACTCTTATGACAATAGGGGTTATATTAGTGGTTTTAGGAATCTTGAAATAAATAAAGTTAGGAGATGATGTGGGATCATCTCCTTTCCGTAGAAGAGGTAAGTATGAAGATATGGTATCAGCAACCAGCGTCTCAATGGAATGAAGCATTACCGATTGGAAATGGTCATATTGGTGGTATGATCTATGGAACACCTGTTAGAGATTGTGTTCAGTTAAATGATGAGACCATTTGGTATCGTGGTAAAACTGATCGAAATAATCCAGATTCATTCGAGAATCTATCTAAGATTAGAAAACTTATTTTGGAAGGAAAGGTTGAGGAAGCAGAAGAATTAGTTAAGTTGACAATGTTTGCTACGCCAAGAGACCAGAGTCATTACGAATTACTTGGAGAATTGTATATTGAGCATACTAATCTAGAAGTTGAAGATGTAATAGATTATCGAAGGGAATTAGATTTGGATACTGCAATATCCAGTGTAGAATTCTTATCTAATAAAACAGGAGTTAGATACAATCGTCAGTATTTTACAAGTTTTTCTGATAATGTTTTGATTTGTAAAATCTCTTCTTCTAAATCAAAAATGTTACAACTTAAAATAAACCTAGGTCGAAAGAAACGATTTAATGATGGTGTTTCAAAAATTGGCACCTCTGGAATTTGTATGTATGGATCTGCTGGTGGAAAGAACGGAACTAGATTTAAGGTTATATGTTCAGCGCAAACAGATGAGGGAACTGTTTCTGTTCTAGGAGAGACACTATTAGTTACAGATGCAACAGAAGTAATACTCGTGTTGAGATCGCTATCAAATTATTGGGATCCGGATAATTGGGAAGAAATTGAAGATTTACAACCATCTGTATCCATTACTAGACATATTACGAGCTATCAGAAGCAATTTAAGCGCATAGAATTTTTATTAAGCTATTCTAAAGCATCTGAAATAATTCCTACAGATAGACTGTTGGTAGATTATAAAAATCATGAGCAATATTTGACTACATTAATGTTTCATTATGGTAGATATTTGTTAATATCATCTAGTCAACCTGGAGGTCTTCCATCTAATCTTCAAGGAATATGGTGTGATGAAATTAATCCTATTTGGGGCTCGAAATATACTATTAACATTAACACTCAAATGAATTATTGGATGGTAGGCCCTTGTAATATGGCTGAGGTTGAATATCCACTTTTTGAAATGCTTGCCAGAATGATGGAACAGGGAAGCGAGACAGCAAAAAAAATGTATGGTTTAGAAGGTTTTACAGCTCACCATAATACAGATGGTTTCGGAGACACTGCTCCCCAGTCACATGCCATAGGTGCAGCGATCTGGGTTATGACCGTCCCTTGGCTATGTACACACATTTGGGAGCACTATCAATACTTTCGAGATATTTCTATTGTAGAAAAGTATTTTAATTTAGTAAAAGAAGCTTTTAAATTTATTGAAGGGTATTTATTTGAAGTTGATGGAAAGTTATTAACTGGTCCAACTGTATCTCCAGAAAATAGTTATTTTCTTCCAAATGGTAAAACTGCTAGCATTTGTTTGTCTTCTACAATCGATAACCAAATACTTAGATATTTTTTTGACTCTTGTATAAAGATGAATTTGCTATTAGGAGGAGAAGTTGATTTTGAAAATAGAATAAAACAACTAAAACATAAATTACCATTAACTAAAATTGGTAAATATGGACAAATCCAGGAGTGGTTGGAAGATTATGATGAAGTAGAGCAAGGGCATAGACATATTTCACCACTATTTGGTTTATATCCATATGATGAAATTGATATTGTTAAAACACCCGAATTAGCGAACGGGGCCAGAATAACAATACAAAGAAGATTAAAAAATACTTCATTTTTGGATTGTAATAATCGAGAACAGGTGATTACGGATTGGCTTGATGGAGGTCTTCACGAAAATACTCAAACAGGATGGAGTGCAGCATGGTTAATACACTTTTTTGCTCGCTTACAGGAAGGTGAAGAAGCCAGGAAGATGATTCTTGAATTATTTAGAACAGCTACTTTAGGTAATTTATTTATGGATCATCCACCATTTCAAATTGATGGGAATTTAGGCTTAGTGAGTGGAATATGCGAACTATTGGTTCAAAGCCATAGAGAAGAAATTGATATTTTGCCAGCATTGCCTTTGGAATGGACTACAGGGATTATTAAAGACATTAGAGTAAGAGGAGGCTACAATTTACACATTGAATGGAGTAATTGTAAGATTGATAAATTGTTTATATATGGAGGTTGTCCAGGTGAAGAAGTTAAAATCAACGTTTATAATAGATGTCTAGGTTCAAAAGAACAAATAATATTAAAATTTGATAGCAACGGAAATGCACAGTTTAAACAATAGTGAAATTATATGAATATTTATCTGAGAGTAATTGATAAGTTATTGAGGTAGTCAATATATCTTACTAAAAAGGTTCTTGATAACAAACTGCACCCCAAAAGTTAGAAAACAAATCTAACGCAAGGGGTGCAGTTATTCTGTAATTAGATTATAAAGAAAAGATTAAAATGTATTACTGAATATAGTATCATGTATATAGGTCCATCAGCAATAAAAATTTAATGCGAAGTAAATCGCATAAAGTTAGTGATCCGACTGATAGATATATTGTTTGCAAATTTCAAAATCATGTGAGCCTCCTAGTCGTGGTATTCTCCACGATCCCACTTTTCAAGAAATTCAGTAAAGAACTCTGGATTAGCCTGCTCTTGATTGAGCGTTTCAACTGCAGCAATCTTTTCAATCAAACGTTGGTTTTCTTCAGTCGGTTTGTATTCTGCTTTAATGAAGGCTTCAATGATGTCGCACATGAGCAACTCACCTGTAATCTTTCCTCCAAAACCAATGACGTTGGCATTTAACTCTTCTTTTGCATAGAGTGCAGAGGTCATATCACGAACCAGGGCTGATCGAACGCCAGGTACCTTGTTTACAGCATTGTTGATTCCAACACCTGTTCCACAAATACAAATTCCCAAATCTGCTTGCCCGCTCACAACTGCTTCACCAACTTTTTTACCAAAGATTGGGTAATGAGTACGAACATTGTCATAAGTCCCAAAGTCCAATACTTCATATCCTTGATTTTTCAAATAATCTACCACAGCAATTTTTTCATAGGTTACAATGTGGTCACAACCGATTGCAATTTTCATCTCTTATTCTCCTTTGATTACAACAATTAGCACATTTTATTTAGCATATCAACACGAATTTGGTGACGGCCGCCATCATACTCACCTTCAACAAATCCTTTAACGATATTTTTAGCAATTCCTTCTCCTACAATCTCACTACCGATTGTAATAATACGCGAATTGTTGTGTCCTCTTGTCATATAGGCAGAGCGTTCGTCTGAAACTTCTGCTGCGATCATCCCTTTGACTTTAGTTGCGGTCATAAATGGACCAACACCATAAGCATCAATCACAATGCCAAGATTTCCTTCCTCTTGATTAACTTCTGCAACTACTGCCAAAGTTGTATCAACAAAATCACTTCCATCACTGACATCTTTAAAGTCATATGATTTTTCTAGCAAATAATCTTTAATAACGTCTTTTAGTTTTGAACCCGCTGGATCAGCACCGATAATGATTGTCATAACCTATCTCCTAACAAAAATAGAAAGTTGTAGCCATATTTGGCAGAAAATCTTTGTTTTGCAAAACTTAGAAAAAGCGTTTTCGCTTTTTATGTTTAAATTATACAACCAAACAAACACAAAGTCAACATATTTTGTTTTATTTTTGTTTATTTTTTTCGTATACAAACAAAAAACCAACATTTCACTGTTGGTTTTGATAACTTTATGATTTTGTAGTGATAATTTCGATGTGCTTACTTAATAATTGGTAATTTTCATCCTTTGCAGTCATATCTGTCACTAGAGCAGTTACATCATTCAAATCACAAAAGGAAGTAAAATCATCTTTTCCAATTTTCGAGGCATCCAGTAGTAGATATTTTTCTAAAGAATGTTTAATGGCAATATTTTGCGTATAGGCTTCCGCTAGGGTAGAGGTCATGACATCAGTTCCCTTAAGTCCGTTACCTGAAAAGAAAATCTTGCTGAATCGCATTTTTTCTAAACTTGTATTGGTAATTTCTCCTACAAAAGATTCTGTCACTTGACGATATTCTCCCCCCAAGAGAAAGACTTGAAACTCCTCGGTCTTCTTTTGAGATAGGATGGTAAAAACAGGCATACAGTTTGTGATGACCGTTAGGCGAGGATTTTTAATGGCTTCAGCCAGAAAGGCCACTGTTGTTCCTGGGCCTAAGAACACCGTGTCTCCATCTTCTATCAGTTGTGCTGCTCTTTCCGCTATCTCTTGCTTGGCTTCCTTATTCTGAATGTGTTTCTCAGAATGGGAATATTCCCGATATTGAAAAGCCTTATTACTTCTAGCACCGCCGTGAATTTTTGTCAAGACACCTTGCTCTTCCAATTCAATAAAATCACGTCGAACAGTCATATCAGTAACATTTAGCAATTCAACAATCTCAGAAATTCGAACTGTGCCTTTTTTGTTTACCAATCGTGTAATTTCTTCTAGTCGTTCTCGTTTATTCATGTTTAATCCTTTGTTGTTTTATTACATTATATCAAAAATAAACAAGAATATGTTGGATTTTTGAACATTTGTTGAAAAGAATTAGTCGGAAGAGTCAGAAAGGTAATGGTTTATTAAGAAAAATAGGTAAGAAATAGATGAAATCCCCCCAAAAACTTCTCAAAGTCCTTTCTTAAAGTAATTTTTGAAAATATTTTTTTATCTGTAGGTGCTCGGTAATAATTGTAGTAATCGCTAGTTTAAATTTTTATATTTCCCCAAACAACTTCCGCAAAATCTTCGGCGTAATGCTCTGACCAGGTCCTGCGTAGGTATAGGTATGCAGGTACATGGCTGGGTTAAAGTTAAGCTCGATACAGGTGCAGTTGGGCTCTTCCTTGCTGGCGGGCTTGGTGCGGTCAGGAATAATCAAATCTACACCGCAGGCCCAGGCTCCCATAGCAGTCGCCATATCAGCAGCCAGTTGTTTGTAGGATTCATCCATTTGGTCGGTCATGTCAATGGAGTCGCCACCGGTGGAGATATTGGAATTGCCACGCAGAAAGGCTTGGACGCCTTCTGGCAAGACCGTATCAGGCGTATAGCCTTGTTGCTCCAACATAAGCAGTTCGATATCACCCAGATTGATGATTTCAAGCGGTGAGCGGTGATCTCGACCCCGCAGGGGGTCTTGGTTTTTCTTGTTTACTAATTCACGAATGGTTGACTGTCCATCCCCAACGACATTGGCTGCGACGCGGAGCAGGACAGCCTCGCACTTGCCGTCAAGGATAAAGAAACGGTACTCTGTTCCCGCTACAAACTCCTCAACTAGTACATGGCTATCTTCTGAAAAGGCGATATCCAGAGCTTTTTCATAGTCCGCTTGGCTGGCTGGTTCTTGGAAGATAGAGATGCCGAGGCCGAAGTTGGTGGATTTTGGTTTGACAACAATAGCAGAGCTGGCTACCTGTCCGTAATAGCGCTGGGCATCTTCCTTGTTAGAAAATTCCGCTCCCGCAGGCACTGGGAAACCAGCCTGGTCTAGAATCTTCTTGGTCACCACCTTGTTGGCCATGGCCAGAGGGATGACGTAGTTGTCCTTGGAGGTCATGTTGCCATTTTTGATGTATTCAACATGATCACCATGCCAGAGCTTGAGAAACTGGTCTTCTTCATCCAAAATCTCGACATGCAAGCCCATTTGAATGGCGTCAAAGAGAATCATCTGGGTGGAGAGTTCCATGTTTTCATAGCCCTTGAGGGCGTAAGGGGCTGTCCAAGCATAGTCATGGAAGAGCTGGCCTTGCTGCTGGCCAAAGTGTTCCAAAGACCCGTCTTCAACCTGCTCTGCTATTTTTCCAGAAAGGGTCAAACGAGGGTCTTGAAGGGCTACCTCCACCTGAGCGACGAGCTGACTGTAGTAATCATCTAGTCTGAAATGCTGAACGATAGCCTTCATGGTGGTCAGGATAGGGCTGGCGTCTGCCTCTGCTGGTAGGGGGGTGTGGGGATGACTGAGGGTGATGCGGTTGTTGAGGTCTGCTGCCTGAGCTAATTCCTTGTCAACCTGGTCCATGTCATCAAGCCAGAGCAGAGCTAAGGCAAAGAGGTGGGTGGTGTCGAGGGTTTCTTGGCTAATGGCCAGAGGCTCGAAGGGGTTGAGGTCGAAGTTGCGGAACTCCAGATAGGTGATGCCCTTGGTCAAAAAGTCCCGGCTGGTCTTGGCACCGCGGAGGCGAACCGCAGAGTAAAATTCCTTTTCAGCAGACAACTGCCCGCTAGCCACAGCCTGCTCGATGTCGGTCACGTATTGCTCTAGGGAAGAGAAGGAGATGTGGACATCGGGGGCGTTGACATAGCCGTAGTTGGAATTGCGGATAGACCGCACGCAGCCAATTTCCTCTGTCAAAAATCCTTTTTCAGCCAGACTACTTGCTCCGTAGAGGTAGGTCAAGAGCCAACGGTAGCGTAAGAAATTCTGGGCCAGTTTGAGATAGAGGGCGTTTTTGAAGGGGATGAGGTCGTCGTAATCGCTGGCTTCAAAGAGTTGCTGGGTCAGGTCCTTGCCGAGTTCAAAGTTGTAGTGGATGCCTGACATAGATTGAAGTAGCTTGCCGTAGCGTTCTGCCAAACCAACACGGTACTGATACTCATAGTCACTTTCCAGTTGAGCAATCTGAATTTCATCCGCTGAAATCACAGGTGGCATAGACAGAGGCCAGAGGTATTCCGTTTTTTCCATAGACCGCACTGCTACATCCGTGATAGCTCCGAGGAAACGGCGGGCTTCCTTGGTCGAATGAGCTACTGGTGTAATCAGTTCTAGTTGCGGCTCGCTGTAGTCCGTTTGGATATAGGGATGAAAGCTGCGCGAGCCCAAGCTCTCAGGGTGGGGCGTTTGAGCCACACGGTTGTCGGAGTTGATGCGTAAGGATTCTCGTTCCAAACCAAAGGTGGCTTGGAGGATGGGTGCGGTAGAGGGCAAGTGTTTCAGCATAGTGTCTATTCCTGTCATTTTCTTATTCCAATTTTATCTAGTTTGTTGAAGAAATACAAATTTTCGCTACGTTTTGGCTTGAAAATCCAGAGAAACCGACCAAAGGCAAGGTTCAGACTTCGGAATTTTCCATCAAAGGACATAATATTTTTGTAAAAACAGCACCAACAATCGTATTTTGCTTATTTTAGAAACAGTCAAAAAATAAAAGTTCGTAATTTTTGAAATACGGGCTATTTCTTGATGAAACGTTCGTTTTTTGATAGAATAGATTGTAAACGAAACTTGCAGGTGAAATTCCTGCCAGAAGTGTTTGAAAGGAATTGGACACCAAGGAAAAGTTGGAGCTGTCAAAGGTTTAAAGGCAGACTTTCTAGTCGATTTGTGGTGTTCTAGGTATCTTAAATTATGACATCAGTAGTTGTTGTTGGAACCCAGTGGGGCGATGAAGGAAAAGGCAAAATCACGGATTTTCTCTCTGCCAATGCGGAAGTCATCGCACGTTATCAAGGTGGTGACAATGCCGGTCACACCATCGTCATCGACGGCACCAAGTACAAATTGCACCTGATCCCGTCAGGAATTTTCTTTCCAGAAAAAATCTCTGTCATCGGTAACGGTGTCGTGGTCAATCCAAAATCCTTGGTTAAGGAAATCAACTATCTCCATGATTCAGGTGTGACGACAGACAATCTGCGCATTTCAGACCGCGCTCATGTCATTTTGCCATACCATATCAAATTGGACCAATTGCAGGAAGAAGCCAAGGGGGATAATAAAATCGGGACAACCAACAAGGGTATTGGTCCTGCTTACATGGACAAGGCTGCGCGTGTGGGTATCCGTATCGCCGACCTCCTGGACAAGGATATTTTTGCAGAACGTCTCCGTACCAACTTGGTTGAGAAAAATCGTCTTTTCGAGAAAATGTATGAATCAACGCCAATCGAATTTGACGAGATTTTTGAAGAATACTACGCCTACGGTCAAGAAATCAAGCAATATGTGACCGATACGTCTGTCATCCTCAACGATGCTTTGGATCAAGGCAAACGCGTCTTGTTTGAAGGTGCGCAAGGGGTTATGTTGGATATTGACCAAGGTACTTATCCATTCGTTACCTCTTCAAACCCTGTTGCCGGTGGTGTGACGATCGGTAGTGGCGTCGGTCCAAGTAAGATTGATAAGGTTGTCGGTGTATGTAAGGCCTATACCAGCCGTGTTGGTGATGGACCATTCCCGACAGAACTCTTTGATGCAACGGGTGACCGTATCCGTGAAATCGGTAAAGAATACGGGACAACAACTGGCCGTCCGCGTCGTGTAGGCTGGTTTGACTCTGTTGTCATGCGCCATAGCCGTCGTGTATCAGGTATTACAAACTTGTCACTCAATTCTATTGATGTTCTATCAGGCCTTGAAACAGTGAAAATCTGTGTGGCTTACGACTTGGATGGTGAGCGTATTGACCACTATCCAGCTAGCCTTGAGCAACTCAAACGTTGCAAACCAATCTACGAAGAAATGCCAGGATGGTCTGAAGATATTACAGGCGTGCGTAGCTTGGATGAGTTGCCAGAGGCGGCCCGCAACTATGTTCGCCGTATCAGCGAATTGGTCGGTGTCCGTATCTCGACGTTCTCGGTAGGACCAGGTCGCGAACAAACCAACATCCTTGAAAGTGTCTGGAGTTCTAAATAGGATATTGAGCGGGAAATCAGTAGAGTTAGGAGGAGAAAAATAGTATGTTCCTCATATTGGGTGTTACTGGAGTCCTGTTCTTATTCAGCATATTGGTGGGCTACCTGGTTTTCGTGGTTGCTTGGAGTTTGCCACGTATGGAGGATAAACAGCAGCATCGTTACTATTTGATAGGCTCCTTACTAAGTCTGCTCCTATTTCCCTTTATTGGACCCTTGGTTTTTCCTATATTTGGCTTTAGCCTCGGTTATGGAATTTCTGCTCCACTGTCAAAAGGGTGGAGAACCTTCTTGATAATAGTAGGAGTGGTATTGCTGCTCTGTTCAGGTCTAGCTCTTTTTTGGATTGCCGAAACCGTGTTGGATCTATATTCAAATTAAAGATTGAAGGGCAAGTTCTATCTGAACTTGTTCTTTTTTGATATTCTGCTATAATAGATTTTACTAGATTCTATAAAATAAAGAGGTTTACAAATGGAAGGTTTATTTTTACCCCTAATCATGGTGGCTATGGTTGGTTTCATGTTTTATTCACAGCGTAAGCAACAGAAACAGCGTCAAGACGCCCTTAGTCAAATCAAAAAAGGTGACGAAATCGTGACCATCGGTGGCTTGTTTGGTATCGTTGATGAAATCGACGACAAGAAGGTCGTTCTGGATGTGGACGGTGTCTATTTGACTTTTGAACGCGGAGCCATTCGCAATCGTGTGACGCCGGCTACCACGACAACAGTAGTAGCAGAAGAACCAGCTCTAGAAACGGTTGAGCCAGTTCAAGAATCAGTTATTGAGGAATAAAGACGAAAAACCAGGGGAATCCTTGGTTTTTATCTTATCCTCATGATGTGCTTTTTGCTTAAAAACTAGAGACTGTGGTATAATAGACTGATTATAGCTTGAGGAAAAGTCATGTTTAAGTGGAATTTTAAGAAAAAAGAGAAGTTTGAGACGCCTGTGGAGGTGCCCAAACATATTGCCATCATTATGGATGGGAATGGGCGCTGGGCCAAAAAACGGATGCAGCCTCGGATTATGGGTCATAAGGCCGGTATGGATGCCCTGCAAAAGGTAACAAAAACAGCGTCTAAACTAGGGGTCAAGGTCCTGACAGTCTATGCCTTCTCAACGGAAAATTGGTCCCGTCCTGAGAAGGAAGTCAAATTTATCATGAATTTGCCGGTTGAATTTTACGATAAATACGTGCCGGAGCTTCATGCCAACAATGTGAAAATCCAGATGATTGGTGACCATTCTCGCCTGCCAGAGGCGACCTTGAAGGCACTGCGGATGGCAGAAGAAAAGACCAGGAGAAATACCGGTCTCATCCTCAATTTTGCCTTGAATTATGGCGGTCGTGATGAGCTGTCTCGTGCGATTAAGGCGATTTCGCAGGATATTTTGGATGCTAAGTTCAATCCAGGGGATATTGATGACAAGCTGATTGCTGATTATCTGTATACAGGTAGTTTGCCGGTTTCCCTGCGAGACCCTGATTTGGTCATTCGGACCAGTGGTGAACTCCGTCTCAGTAATTTTTTGCCCTGGCAGATAGCCTACAGTGAGCTCTACTTCACTGACGTGGCCTGGCCGGACTTTGATGGAGAAGCTCTGCTATTAGCCATAAAAGAATACAATCGTCGCCATAGAAGATTTGGTGGTGTGTAAGGAGAAATGATGACAAAGGAACTAAGAACACGGGTGATATCGGCGGTCGTTGCACTGGCCCTCTTTATCCCTGTTATATATATTGGTGGGGTGACCTTCCAGTTGGTGCTGGGGCTCTTGGCCATGCTGGCTACTGCGGAATTGATGCGGATGTACAAGCTGGCGCCTAATTCCATTGAGGGTATCCTGGCCATGCTGGGAAGTTTTGTCTTGACCCTTCCGCTTGAGAACTATCTGCCATTTTTGCCGACGGATGGGAACTATGTGGCCTTTACGGTCATTGTCTTTATTCTGATGGGTTCGATCGTTTTCCATACAGGCACCTATACTTACTCAGAAGTGGTCTATCCTATTGCCAGCAGTTTTTATATCGGGGTTGGTTTCCACAATCTGGCCCTGGCGCGTATGGATAGTCTCAACAAGCTATTCTTTGCCCTGCTGCTTGTCTGGGCGACGGATATTGGTGCCTATATGCTTGGTCGTCAGTTTGGCAAGCGCAAGCTGGCTCCTCTGGTATCACCTAATAAATCCATTGAAGGTTTTCTCGGTGGGATTGCTTCGGCAGTTGTAGTGGCAGCCATCTATCTCATCTTCTCCAAGGAAATTCGTGACGTCTATTCAATTCCCTTGATGCTGGTCTTGGCGGCTGTATTTTCTGTCGTGGCCCAGTTTGGAGATCTGGTTGAGAGTGCTATCAAGCGCCGTTTTGGTGTCAAGGATTCTGGTAATCTGATTCCAGGGCATGGCGGTATCTTGGATCGTTTTGACAGTGTCATTTTTGTCTTTCCAATCATGCACTTCTTCGGCTTATTTTAAGGAGGTTCCATGAAGGGAATTTTAGCATTTATTTTTATATTTGGCGTGATTGTGGTTATCCATGAATTTGGTCACTTCTATTTCGCCAAAAAAGCAGGCATCCTAGTTCGGGAATTTGCCATTGGTATGGGTCCGAAAATTTTCGCTCATACGGGCAAGGACGGGACGGCCTATACGATTCGTATTCTTCCGCTTGGCGGCTATGTTCGTATGGCTGGCTGGGGCGAGGACAAGACGGAGATTAAGACCGGGACACCGGCCAGTTTGACCCTCAATTCAGACGGCATTGTGACTCGAATCAACCTATCGGGTAAGGGCTTTGATGTCAACAGTCTGCCCATGAATGTGACCGGCTTTGACTTTGAAGATAGGCTGGAAATCACTGGTCTGGTCCTGGATGAGACCAAGACCTATAAGGTGGACCACGACGCGACCATTGTCGAGGAAGATGGGACGGAAGTCCGCATTGCACCGCTGGATGTCCAGTATCAAAATGCGACGATCTGGGGTCGGCTCATGACTAACTTTGCGGGTCCCATGAACAACTTTATCCTCGGTGTTTTGGCCTTCACCCTGCTTATGTTCATGCAGGGCGGTGTGGCCGATACGTCTAGCAATCAGGTGACGGTTGTAGAGGGTAGTGCCCTTGCAGCTGCTGGATTAGAGACTGGAGATAAGATTCTCTCGGTCAATGGTCAGGCAACAGATTCTTACGCCGATATTTCTAAGGTGATTGGGCAGGCAGTGCAGGATGCTAGCAGTGCTCCTAAGTTTGACTTGCTTGTGGAGCAGGACGGGACTGAGAAGAATGTGTCTGTGACTGCCAAGCAGGAAGATGGCACCTACAGACTAGGTGTTTCCCCTATTTTGAAGACGGGTGTCTTGGACAAGATTATTGGTGGTGTCCAGCAGGCCGGAGTGACAGCTCTCATGATTGTCACAGCCTTGAAAAATCTGATTGCCAGCTTTGATGTCAAGCAACTAGGTGGTCCTGTGGCTATCTACTCTGTCAGCAATCAAGCGGCTCAAGATGGTTGGATGTCCATTATTGGACTGATGGCTACGTTGTCGATAAACGTAGGAATTTTCAATCTCATTCCGATTCCGGCCCTTGATGGTGGTAAAATTGTTATGAATATCCTGGAAGGAATTCGTCGCAAACCGCTCAAGCCAGAAACGGAATCCTACATCACGCTGGCAGGCGTTGCAATCATGGTCGTCCTCATGCTGGTCGTGACCTGGAATGACATTATGCGGGTATTTTTCTAAAATAAAATTTGCAAGGAACTGAATGCGTGCTAAACGCAGGAAGTTCTGAAAACTAAGAAAAAGAAAGGAACAGAGAGTTTTTAGATTTAAACTCGAGCGAAAAGCTCGGAATTTAGATAAACGACTTCTGAAATCAGGATTTCAGGTCGTTTCCTAAAATTCGGTCGCTTTTTGGTCGCTCTCTGTATCATCAACATGAAACAATCTAAAATGATTATCCCGACTCTTCGGGAGATGCCTTCTGATGCGCAGGTCATCAGTCATGCGCTTATGGTGCGTGCTGGTTATGTGCGTCAGATTTCCGCTGGGATTTACAGCTATTTGCCGTTGGCCAACCGTGTGATTGAAAAAGCCAAAAATATCATGCGGGAGGAATTTGATAAGATTGATGCTATTGAATTTTTGGCACCAGCCCTCTTGTCAGCCGACATTTGGCGCGAGTCTGGTCGTTACGATACCTACGGTGACGACCTCTACAAGCTCAAAAACCGCGAGGGTTCCGACTTTATCTTGGGTCCAACCCATGAAGAAACAGTGACATTATTGGCGCGTGATGCGGTGCAATCCTATAAGCAATTGCCACTCAATATCTACCAAATCCAGCCTAAATACCGCGACGAAAAACGTCCACGTAACGGTCTCTTGCGCGGTCGCGAATTCATCATGAAGGATGGCTACAGTTTCCACGCTAGCTACGAGAGTTTGGATGAAACCTACGACGATTACAAGCGTGCCTACGAGGCGATTTTTACTCGTGCTGGTCTGGAATTCAAGGCTATCATCGGTGATGGTGGTGCCATGGGTGGTAAGGACAGTCAAGAATTTATGGCCATTACACCAGACCGTACCGACCTTGACCGCTGGGTTGTCTTGGACAAGTCGGTAGCTTCTTTTGACGAAATTCCAGAGGACGTATTGGCAGCCATCAAGGCGGAACTTTTGGCTTGGAATGTTTCTGGTGAAGATACCATTGCCTACTCTAGCGCGTCTGGCTACGCTGCCAACCTAGAAATGGCAACCAGCGAGTACAAACCAAGTACAGCAGTTGTCGTCGAAGAGGACTTGGTTAAAGTTGCTACACCTGATGCTAAAACCATCGATGAGGTGGCATCTTTCTTGAATGTTGCGGAAGAGCAGACCATTAAAACCATGCTCTTTATGGCTGACGGAGAGCCAGTTGTTGCCCTCCTTGTTGGCAATGATCAAGTTAACGATGTCAAGTTGAAAAACCACTTGGCAGCAGATTTCTTTGATGTAGCAAGCCCAGCTGATGCAGAAAAAGTCTTCGGTGCTGGATTCGGTTCCCTTGGACCAGTCGGCTTGCCAGAAAACATCAAGATTATTGCAGACCGCAAGGTGCAAGATTTGAAAAATGCTGTTGTTGGTGCCAACGAAGATGGTTTCCACTACACAGGTGCCAATGCAGGGCGTGATTTCCAAGTGACTGAGTATGTGGATATTCGCGAAGTCAAGGAAGGCGAGCCTTCTCCAGACGGACACGGTGTGCTCAACTTTGCCCGCGGTATCGAGATTGGTCACATCTTCAAGCTGGGTACGCGCTACTCAGACAGCATGAATGCGACGATTTTGGATGAAAATGGTCGTGCCATGCCGATTATCATGGGTTGCTACGGGATTGGTGTTAGCCGTCTCTTGTCAGCAGTTCTGGAGCAACACGCTCGCCTCTTTGTCAATAAGACGCCAAAAGGTGAATACCGTTACGCTTGGGGCATCAACTTCCCTAAAGAATTGGCACCGTTTGATGTACATTTGATTCCAGTCAATGTCAAAGATGAAGAAGCGATGGCCTTGACCCAGTCAATCGAAACAAGCTTGGTAGCTGCTGGTTATGAAGTCTTGACAGATGACCGTAACGAGCGTGTCGGCGTTAAATTCTCTGATAGTGACTTGATTGGCTTGCCAATCCGTGTGACGGTCGGTAAGAAAGCTGCCGACGGCGTGGTCGAAGTCAAAATCAAGGGCACTGGCGACACTGTCGAAGTCCATGTCGACCAGCTCTTGGAAACTTTGAAAATTTTGAATAAGTAACAAATAAAGGAGAGGTTGGGCATAAAGTCCAGCCTCTAACTATTTTATTATGTGATTTTTAGTTCGGGAGCGAGAAAGAACTCGATAGATGAAAAGAGAGTTCGTTTTCCCCGCACAGCTTCAACTGTTTGGGAGACAGTTGAAGGTCGGAAATTGAGCGAACTCAGTTCGCATCATACGTAAAGGTCTGGTTCGGAGCGTAAAACACGAAGTGCTGAGGATTGTTTCACAATCCCAATTTCCCACCTTTCACAGTTCCCCAAATTGTGAAAGCCAATCAACCCCTGCGCTGAGATGTTGACACAAACTAAAGAAAGCGAGCCTAGGCTTTTATACGAAAACTCAAAAGAATGCAAAAACTCCTTCCCTATGATATAATCAAAGTGAAATTTTTTTATGTTAGGCTACTAGCTCGTCCCTAGTAGTCTTTTTCTGTGCTAAAAATTCAGGATACGTTATCTGCTCTT